>DATJVV010000169.1:0-2611 GCA_035501635.1 Solirubrobacteraceae bacterium
GGCGGGGTTGCCGATGGCAAGGGACTTGGCGATGGTGTGGGGCTTCACGGGCCGGCACACGTCGTGGCCGGCGGCGAAGGCGCTGGCCACGGGGGAGCAGCCCTCGGCCTGGGCGCCGTTCATGCGGGGGGCGGGGCCGTGGAGGAGGCCGAGCTCGCGCCACTCGGCGAAGCCGCGGCCGATCTTCGTGAACAGGGAGCCGGAGGCGATGGGCGCGACCACCCGGTCGGGCTGCTCGAAGCCGAGCTGCTCGGCGATCTCGAAGGCGAGGGTCTTGGAGCCCTCGGCGTAGTAGGGGCGGAGATTGACGTTCACGAACGCCCAGTCGCGCTCGGCGCAGAGCTCGGTGCAGAGGCGGTTCACGTCGTCGTAGTTGCCCTCCACGGCCACCAGCCTGGTGCCGTAGACGCCGGTGGCGAGGATCTTCTGCTCCTCGAGGTCCGCGGGGATGAACACGTAGGAGTCCATGCCCAGGGCGGCGCCGTGGGCGGCAACGGAGTTGGCGAGGTTGCCGGTGGAGGCGCAGGCGAGGGTATGGAAGCCGAGCTCGCGAGCGCGGGCGGCGGCGACGGAGACCACGCGGTCCTTGAAGGAGTGGGTGGGGTTGGCGGCGTCGTTCTTGACCCACACCTCCCGCAGGCCCAGCTCGGCGGCGAGGCGGTCGGCGCGGATCAGGGGGGTGCAGCCGGCGGGCAGGCCCGCGCGGGAGGAGAACCGGCCGGAGGGGCCGGGGGGGCCGCCGGCGAGGGGCAGAAAGTCGGCGTAGCGCCAGATGTTCTGGGGTCCCGCCTGGATGCGCCGGCGCAGCTCGTGCACGTCGGGGGCGCCGGGCGCGGGGGGCTCGTAGGCGACCTCCAGGGGACCGAAGCAGCGGTCGCACACGTAGAGGGCCTCGAGCGGGTACTCGGTCTTGCACTCCTTGCACTGCAGATGCCTTACAGCCATTTCGTGGACTCCTTTGGGACTTCGCCGGCGATGCACGGTGTGGCGAAGAGCAAGAAGCCCGCCACACATCTGCTGGAATTGGCACCTTCCCGCCGCTGCGCGTGGCGGTGGTTGCCGGGGCTTCGTCGGGCCAGTCCCTCCACCCCTCTTGATGTGTACTGCTGGCAGCGAGTCTAGCAAGACGGCGGACGGAAGCAAGCGCGGGGCGGATCGCGGCGGGCGGGTAACGCGCGGGGGGCGGCGGTGTAGGGCGGGGATATGGGCCCAGAGGTGGACGAGCGCGAGCAGACCCCCAGCGCGCCGGCGCGGGAGGACGGGACGAGGGGGGCGGCGCCGGGCGCGGGGCGGATCGTTGGGGAGGCGCGGCGGTTCGAGGCGGAGGCGCGGGCGGTGAAGCGGCGGATGCTGATCATCGTGAACCCCTACGCGTCGACCGTTTCCGACCGGCTGCGAAACCTGGTGGTGTACGCGTTGCAGGGGCATTACGAGGTGGACGCGGTGGACACGGAGGCGCGGGGGCACGCGACGGTGCTCTGCCGGCAGGCGGCGCACGAGGGCTATGACGTGGTGGTGGCGTTCGGTGGGGACGGCACGGTGAACGAAGCGGCGAACGGCCTGCTGGGGTCCTCCACGCCGCTGAGCTGCCTGCCGGGTGGGTCGGCGAACGTGTTCGCCAAGATGCTGGGCATCCCGGGGGAGCTGGTGGACGCCACGGAGCATCTGCTGGGGCTGGCGGAGGAATGGCGCACGCGCAAGGTGGATCTCGGGGTGGTGGACGCGGACGGCCTGGAGGGACCGCTGGCGCGGGGGCGCTGCTTCACGTTCGCGTCGGGCCTGGGGGTGGACGCGAGCGTGGTGGAGCGGGTGGACTCCAACCCGAAGCTGAAGGCTCGGTTCGGGGCGTATTACTTCACGTGGGTGGCGCTGGGGACGTTCGCGCGGCGGTATCTGGTGCGGGCGCCGCGGATGGAGGCCGAAGCGCAGGGCCGGCGGCTGGCGGGGGTGACGGCGATCGTGCAGAACGGGTCGCCGTTCACGTACTTCAACGACCGGCCGATCGAGATCGCGGAGGGCACGGCGCTTGACTCGGGGTCGCTGTGCGGGTGTGTGCTGCGACGGGCCACGCCGCTGGCGATGCCCTCGATCGGCGTGCGGGCGTTCTCGGGGCGGGCGCGGGTGACGAGCCACCGGCAGGTGACGGGCCTGTCGGAGCTCAGGGAGCTGACGGTGCGCTCCAGCGATGGGCGCACGTTGCCGCTGCAGGTGGACGGGGACTTCCTCGGGGAGGTGTGCGAGGCGCGCTACTCGATCCGGGCGCGGGCGCTCACGGTGGCGGCCTGAGAGCGCTTTCGCGTCAGGGCTCGGGGGGCCGCCCAAGGCATGACGGGGCCACTGCAGGGCCGCCCCAGGACCGGCTCAGACGGCGGTGGCGCCGGGCGTGACGCGGTAGGCGTCGAACACGGACTCGACGTTGCGCAAACGGGTGATGGCGCCTTTGAGGGAGTGGGTGTCGGCGACCTCCACCACGAAGCGGTTCTTGACCATGGGGGGACTGGAGAGGCAGCGGGCTTCGAGGATGTTGGCGCCGGACTCGGAGAACACGCGGGAGAGGTCCTCGAGCAGGCGGTGGCGGTCCCAGGCGTCGATCTGGATCTCCACCACGAAG
>DATJVV010000170.1:0-4989 GCA_035501635.1 Solirubrobacteraceae bacterium
TTCAGCTCGTAGACGTGGCCGGCGTCGTCCAGGGCCTTGGCGGCCTTGCCGCAGGGATGACCGAAGGGCCCGGGAACGCCGCCGAAGGAGGTGCCGGCGGCGCAGGTGTGGAGAACCATGGACCAACGGTAGCGAAGGCTCGCCATGTGGGTATCGAACCCGCACGGCCGCAAGGCGCCTGTGGGCCGTGGTGCATGGTCAGTCGATCTCCACCGTGTAGTCCCAGGTGACCAGTGCCCGCGCGCCCGCCTGGGGCGCCCAGCTGAGACCGCCGTCGCCGGTGGGCAGGATGTCGCGGAGCTTCACCGTGACCGGCCGGCCCGGCAGCAGCCGCCGCGGCGGAGGACCCCCGGAGAGGGAGGTGAGCTTAGGGTGGTGCACGCGGGCCCGCTCGTCGATCAAGGTGAACTGGGCGCCGCTCAGGGGCAGCGGCCGGGACACCGACGCAAAGGTGATCAGGAAGGTGCAGGGGCTCACCGGGGGAACCGGGAAGCGGCCCTCCTCGGGCACTTCCGGGCCCACCGCCGTGGCCAGCAGATGCGGGCTCGCGGGACGCGCTGCCGCGTCCGCCCCGCCCCCGGCGGCCCCGGCGGAGAGGGACACCGCCACCGTTTCGCCCTGGATGGCGAGCACCCGCTGAGCGGAGCTCGCGTGGAGCAGCCTGCCGGGATGGAGCGCGGGCCTGGGCAGCCAGCTCGGCAGGCCGCCGTAGCGAACCGAGGAGCTCCCCGCCCGTTTGGCGGAGCTCGCCACGCCGCCGCCACTCGCGAGCACGCCGATGGCGAGCGCCAGCAGAGCGAGGGCGGCGGCGGCGAGGAGCGCCGGGCCGGGCCCGTGGGCCCGGCCCCTGCCTTGCGCTCGCGTGCTCCCCGCAGGCGGACTGGCGGTGGCTCCTTCCCGCGGGAGCCCACCGCCGCCGATGCCGTCCGCCATCGGGGATCCCATCAATGGCGTTCCTTGCCGGGTCCCTTGGGGTTGTTGAACACGTCCGGACCGAAGGCCGCCAGCCCGGGCTGTGCGGCGTAGCCGATGTGACCTTTCCGGTCCAGTCCCGGCGACGCGGACTTGACGTTGAACAGGTCCTCCATCGTGCGCAGCCAGCTGTAGTGGTTGTAGTAGACGGTGCTCACGGTGCCCGGCGCGATGTAGGGGCTGATGAGCACGCTGCCCGTGTCGCCCCCGCCCGTGGTGGCGTCGGTGGCGTCATACAGGGGATCCGTCGCCGGGGTGGTGGCCCCCAGCACCACGCCGCTCACCGGCGCGCTCGTTTTCACCGGTTCGCCCGTGGAGTTCACCAGCGTGAAGGAGCCGCTGTCCACGAAGCCGCCGCTCTGCGACGGCGCGGCGGCCGTGACGGGCGTGTCGGTGACCTGGCCCACGTAGGCGCCGGCCGGGATGCCCGCGCCGGAGACAGAACGGCCGGCGTCGGTGGCCACGATCGCGTTGTCGGCGATCGTCGAGCTGCCTTCGCCGGCCGTGGCGCTCGCGTCCGTGCGGGCTCCCGGCGAGTGACCGCCGCCGCCCAGCAGGCAGGTGCCCGCGGGCTGCGCCGGGCTGGTCTGGGCCACGCAGCCGCTCGGCCGGTCGATGTATGCGTTGTCACCCGGGCCGGGGAGGAGCTGTTCGCCGTGTTCGTTGGCTTCCAGCGGCGTGTTCGGCCCCGTGGGCTCCCAGCTGACGCTGTTGCCGAACAGGGTCTCCCCCGCGGAGTCCGTCTGGATCGAGGTGGCGGCGCTCGGCTTCACCAGCGTGGAGTTGGCGAAGCTGTTGCCCGAATAGGTGAACGGCGGGAAGCCCTCGTCGAAGGTGATGTCGATCAGGCCCCCTTCCTTGAACGCGGGCGATTCCTCGATCTCGGGGATCACGTGTTCCAGGAACAGGTCCGATGCGTACAGGCCGCCCGTGTAGTTGACCGGCGCGTTGGGCGTGTTCGGGTCCGAGAAGCCGCCCGAGAGGTTGTTGCCGTGGCACACCGCGTCGTGCGCGTCGCTGCAGTTGTTCGGCGAGATCCAGCTGAACGCCGGCGTGGTGGCCGCGCTCTGCAGATCGTGGTAGAGGCCGCCGGTGGGACTGAACAGGTTGGCGATGTGCTGTTCGTTGCAGTCGCCCGAGCTCAGGATCGATTCGAACCACGGGAAGGGGAAGTGCTTGGGCACGTACTGATCGGTGCCGTTCGCGCCGCCCGGGTTGGGGAACGCGGCGCTGCCCCGGGGACCCGGCGCCGAGTAGGGAGCGCCGCAGTACTGTGAGCCCGCGTCGTGGGCGGGCCCGCTTTCGTCGGCGTTGCCCAGATCCTGGGCGTAGCCCTTCCAGCTCACGCCCGCGGCGTCGAGCTGGTTGAACAGCGTGGGCACGCTGGCGGGATACACGCAGCCGTTGGTGCCCGCCGCCGCGTTCGGACCGGCGGGGGAGTCCACCTGGCCGTAGTTGGGGTTCGTCTTGAGGGTGCCCACCATGTTCACCGAGCCCGCGAACCTGTCGTAGTCGGGGCAGTCGGCCTGCGTGTCGGGCTGCGTGGCCTGGCCACTCACCAGCGAGACGTAGTTGTCGAGGCTGAAGTGGCCCGTGCCGAAATAGTTCTTCAGCAGCACGCCCTGCGAAGGCAGCGCCTGCCACAGGTAGGTGTTTTTGTTCAGTCCCGTGAACGTCGCGTCATAGGACTTGTTCTCGAGGATGATCAGCCACACGTGCTTGATCTTTCCCTTGCCCACCCCGAGGTGGTCGGCGGAGGCCGCCGAGGCCTTCACCCCCGAGGAGGCTCCGGCGGAGACGATCGGCACCGCGGCGAGCACCGCGAGCACCAGCACCGCGAGAGCGCTCAGCAACGCACGTCCGCGGTGCGAGGTCCCCGTGGACCTCGATCCTGTGAACAGCTGTGAAATCCGGCCCGGCGGTCTGCGGCTCATCGCGATGTTCGCCTCCGTTGTCGGCTTCGTGGGTGGGCTCCTCCGGGCACGCGCCGGTCGCGACGCTCGCCCGCTGACTTGCCGCCAGTCTTGGAAAACGGCGAAATCCATTCGTGTACATCGCGTGACCCGCCGGTGAACTGGTTGAGAACGCGCCCACTCCCGCCGCTGTTTGCACGTTTTTTTCGTTCACATCCGCCGCTCTTTCTTCACCGTCTGGCGACGATGAGTTCACATCGCCGATACACTCCCCCATCTGATACCCGAGATCGCCCTCCGAAGGTCAGCCATTCAGAGAATCTGGCTTCGGGCGCATAGGCTCCCTATAGGCTGAGCAGCGCATGTTGTCGTCCACGGCGCTAACGGAGCCCGACACACCCGACGCATCCGCGTCGGCGAGCCCTCGTCGCGCCGCGGCCACCGCGTAGCCAGCTCGTGAGTCGAGGGCGCCCTCGTCAGCGGGGACACGTCCCCGTGAGGGTTGGAAGGACCGGGGTACATGTGGAAAATCCTGGCCTCGCGTACACCGTGGCGGTACAGCACCCCAAACGCGTTCCTAAGCTGGCTTGGATAGTCAGGAGCGAAGCCTGACTGCTCCACGATTACGTCGCCACGCTCCTTAAAGGTGCTTTGCGTGGCTTTGAGGGCTAGGTTGAAAACGTCGGCGGCTCCTTCCACGCGCTCCAACACTTCGCGGACGCTCGCGCTCGCCGTCGTGTTCGCACGTCCGTCGTCAACGAATTCGCGCCAGATGACAAGGAGGGGCACGTCACGCGGCCATTCGTCGGCGGATCGCTCCCGGTGCACGCCGACGCTTAGGTGGTAGTCCTCAGCGATAGCTCGTCGCAACGCGATTAGCTCCTCGCGGATCGGTGTGTAGACCTTCGCCTGCGGCGAGCAGAGCCACTCGGGCTGGCGGAGCACCTGGTTTCCAGACGCGGGTGACGCCGCCGCCTTCCTGGCGTAGTTCTCGGCAGCAATGGGCAGCAGCGGGCCCAACCTGCTGGAGCGAGCTTGCGGCGGAGCAGTCGGCCAGTCGCCAATCCCGCGCCACGTCAGGGACTCCTCCCAGTGCCCCCGCCAGGAGTCGAACCTGGATCTACCGCTTAGGAGGCGGTCGTCTTATCCATTGGACTACGAGGGCCGGGCTCTCGCGGCTGTCCGCGACGGGCGCGGCCCCACGAGGAGTTGGCCTAAGGCTACCCGGATGAGCCGGGTGCGCCGGGCGCGCCGGCGGCGAGGTCCAGCAGGGCCTGGCCGTCCAGGCGGTGGGTGATCCACTCGGTCATGGTGCGGGCGCCGATGCCCCGGTAGAAGCCCAGCGCCAGCTCGTTCCAGTCCAGCGCCGCCCACTCCAGGCGAGCGCCTCCCTGCTCCACCACCCTCTGGGCCACCGCCACCAGCAGCGCCCGGCCGACGCCCTGACCGCGAAAGGGGGGCCGCACGAACAGGTCCTCCAGCCAGATGCCCATGCGGGCCAGGAAGCTGGAGAAGGTCCTGAAGTAGAGGGCATAACCCAGCGCCTCGCCCCCGCGCTCGGCGAGCAGCGCATGGGCCACGGGGTCCTTCCCGAACAGGGCCTGTCGCAGATCCTCCTCGGTGGCGTGGAGCTCGTGGGCGAGGTGCTCGTAGTCGGCCAGCTCTTTGAAGAGCTCAAGCAGCGTCATCACGTCCGCCTCTCGCGCCGGCCGGACGGCGAAGGAGTCGGGCTCAGGCACGTCGAGCGGTTGCCAGGTCAGCGCCCGCGTGGGGCGCCATGGGATGCGGAGCCTCAGCCACGGTCGGGGCGGTGGGGGTAGACCTCGTCGATGGTGGTGAGCGCCGTGTAGGAGGCCTCTCCGCCGATCGCCGCCTGGATCGCCTCCCCGCCGCCGGCGAGCCGGTCGAGCACGCTCACCACGCCCGCCACCGTGAGCCCCTCCTCGCGCACCCGCCGCACCGCCTGCACCGTGGAGCCTCCGCTGGTGACCACGTCCTCCACGATCAGGCACCTCTCGCCGGGCTCCAGCACAGGGCCCTCGATCCAGCGCTGCAGGCCGTGCTCCTTGCGCTCCCTGCGCACGATGAACGCCCGCGCCGGCGG
>DATJVV010000171.1:0-3001 GCA_035501635.1 Solirubrobacteraceae bacterium
CAGGTGGATCACCTTGAAGCCCGCGATCTCATCGCCCTCCCGGAGGGTCTGCTCGATGTGCACGGGACCGGCGTCCCAGGCATAGCGGTGGAGCGCTTTCTGGATCTGTTTGGCCCCCTGGGGCAGGCCCGCCAGGTCGGCGGGCCAGTAGCGCCAGCCGCCGCTGCCCTGCGCGTCCTGGACCTCGTCGGGATGGCAGAGCACGGGCACGTCGAACGCGGGGGCCGCGCCGCGGTGGTCGGTGTGGCCATGGCCCAGCACGATGCGCCTGATGCCTCCCAGTCGCGCGCCCGCGGCGGCCACCGCGCGGGTCATCGTGCGGGCGCCGGCGTCGTACATCGTCACGCCGCCCTCGTCCTCGATCAGGTACACGTTGCAGCGGCCCGGCTGGCCCTGCACGCACCACACCCCCTCGGCCACCAGCCTGGCCTCGCCCGCTCCCGCGAGGCTCGCGGTGAGGCGGGTCTTGGCGTTGAAGGCGCCCATCATGCGCTGCTCCGCGGAAGATCCCTCCGGTGGGAGCATGCCGATCTGGCGGGGTAGGGCCATCGTGTCGGCGAAGGCTTCGTTGGCCTGGATCAGGCCGTCGGCGACGGTGAGCACGTCCACGCCTTCGAGCTCCACCCGGTGGCCCGTGGGGGCCACGCCGCTGAGCCTGCCGGGGCCCGCGAAGGTGCCGCTGATGCGCCACTGCACCGCGCAGCGCTCCTCCTGGGCGGTGGTGGCGAGGATCTCCATGCGCAGGTCCGGAATCGCTTCCACCAGGCCGCCGATGAACTCGCGCACCCCCTCGGGGCCGACGAAGAGGCCCTGGCCGCGCACGTTCTCGCGGCCGTCCGGCGCCCACATCGCGGCGGCGGCCTGCACGTCGTGGGCGTCGATGGTCTCGAAGTAGCGGCGCACGATCGCCTCGGCCTTGTTGCCGGAGATGCGCTTGCGACGGCTCGCCGAGGTGGCCTGCTGGACGTTCGCGGCGGCCTCCTGCACCTTCGTGGCGGCGCTGCCCTCGCTGCCCTCGTTCGGGTCCTCCCGCTGCGCCATCTCAGCCTCCTTTGACCGAAGGTCCGGCTCTCTCCTGAAACCCTCAGTCTATGCGCTCCCGCGCAGGCGCGCTATAGGCTTGCCGGATGCCTCCCACCAAGGGCGAGCTCGGACGCGGCGAGCGGGTGCTGCCGGGCGTGTACCGCCTGCGCCTGCCCCTGCCCTGGCCGGGGGTGCCCCACTGCAACGCCTGGGCGGTGGCGGCGGGCGACGGGGTGGTGCTGTTCGACACCGGCATGCATCAGCCCGGCTCGCTGGTGCAGCTCGAACGGGCGCTGGGCATGTGCGGGCTGGCGCTCGAGGACGTGCGCCTGGTGGTGTGCACGCACGCCCACTCCGACCACTACGGCCAGGCCGCCGAGATCGTGGCGCGGGCGGGGTGTGAGCTGTGGATGCACCCGAACCACGAGCACATGTCCCACTGGGCCGCCGATCCCGACGCGGCGCTGGAGATGCGCCTGGAGATCGCCCGCCAGAGCGGCGTTCCCGAGGAGCCCCTGCGCCGGTACGCGGAGGAGCGGGCAAAGAACCTCGACTCCGGCATCGCCGCCGCGATCGAGCCGGATCGGGCGCTCGTGCCGGGGGTGCTGGTGCACACCGATCTCGGACCCTGGACCGTGCACGAGACGCCCGGCCACGCCCCCTCGCACGTGTGCCTGTTCCAGCCCGAGCGCCGGCTGCTGATCTCCGGAGATCACCTGCTGGGGCGCATCTCGCTGTTCTTCGACTACGGCTACTCCCCCGATCCGGTGGGCGAGTTCGTTAGCTCCCTGGACGTGGTGGAGAGCCTGCACGCCCGCCTGTGCCTGCCCGGTCACGGGCGCACGTTCGCCGACGTGCACGCCCATATCGAGGGCAACCGCAAGCTCGTGGCCGAGCTGCTGGGCAGGACCGAAGCGGCGCTCGCGCGGGGGGAGCCGCTGACGGCCTTCGAAGTGCTGCCGCTCATCCACGGCGATGAGCTCTCGGCGCTGAACGCCCAGTGGCTGCTCACCGAGACCCTCTCCTTCCTCGCCCACCTGGCGGTGGTGGGCGGCGCGCGGCGCATCCCCGGCGAGCCCGAGCGCTGGACGGCGGTATAACCATGGCTATACGCAGTCTTTCGACGCGATGAGAATCGACGAGATCCTGAGCGCCGGCGAGAGGCCGGTGTTCTCCTTCGAGTTCTTCCCGCCCAAGACGCAGGCGGGGGAGGAGAACCTGTATGGGGCGCTGGGGGAGCTGCGGGAGCTGGAGCCGGCGTTCGTGTCGGTGACCTACGGCGCGGGGGGCTCGACGAGGACCAGGACGATCGAGATCGTGAAGCGCATCCGCGAGCGCTACGGCCTGGAGGCGATGGCGCATTTCACGTGCGTGGGGGCCACGGTGCCCGAGCTGCGGGCCACGCTCGACGAGATGCGGGAGGCGGGCATCGACAACGTGCTGGCGCTGCGGGGGGATCCGCCGGCGGGGCAGAGCGAGTGGGTGAAGACGGAGGGGGGCCTGGAGTTCTCGAGCGAGCTGGTGGCGCTGATCCGGGCGGACTACCCGTTCGCGATCGGGGCGGCGTGCTTCCCCGAGACCCACATCCACGCGCGGAGCGCCGAGGCGGATCTGGAGCACCTCGTGGAGAAGGTGAACGCGGGGGTGGACTTCCTGATCACGCAGCTGTTCTTCGAAAACCGCTTCTATTTCGACTTCCTGGCGCGGGCGCGGGCGGCGGGCATCGCGGTGCCGATCATCCCCGGGATCATGCCGATCACCCAGGTGGGTCAGGTGGAGCGCATGGCCGAGCGTTGCGGCGCGGCGATCCCGGAGGAGCTGCGCCGGGAGCTGCACGCGCGGGGGGAGGACCCGGAGGCGGTGCGCGACCTGGGGGTGGCGTATGCCGCGCTGCAGTGCGCGGAGCTCCTGGAAGGAGGGGCGCCGGGGATCCACTTCTACACGCTGAACCGCTCGCCGGCCACGCGGGCGATCCTCT
>DATJVV010000172.1:0-2991 GCA_035501635.1 Solirubrobacteraceae bacterium
CAGGCCGCTCCCCTGCTCTGCGCCGGCCTCATCGGCTACCGCGCCCTGCGCATGTGCGGCCCCGCCCGCCGCCTCGGCCTCTACGGCTTCGGCGCCGCCGCCCACATCATCGCCCAGGTCGCCCGCCACCAGGACCGCGAGGTCTACGCCTTCACCCGCCCCGGCGACCGCTCCGGCCAGGCCTTCGCCCGCGAGCTCGGCGCCCGCTGGGCCGGCGACTCCACCCAAACCCCTCCCGAGCAGCTCCACGCCGCCATCGTCTTCGCCCCCCACGGCTCCCTCGTGCCCGCCGCCCTGCGCGTCCTCGCACCCGCCGGCGTACTGGTGTGCGCCGGCATCCACATGAGCGACATCCCCAGCTTCCCCTATGAGCATCTCTGGCTCGAGCGCACCATCACCTCCGTCGCCAACCTCACCCGCGCCGACGCCCACGAGTTCCTCCCCCTCGCCCCCCGCGTGCCCGTCCACACCCACGTCACCACCTATCCCCTCCACGCCGCCAACCAGGCCCTCGCCGACCTCCGCGCCGGCCGCTTCACCGGCGCCGCCGTGCTCGTGCCCTGAGCCCGGAGAAGCATGCTGGGGCGCGCCGCGCCCGCCCTGTGCGGCGGATGTCGGGTAACTGGGCGGAATCCGACATTCGATATTCCACGATCGCGTCGCGCCCCGCGATATTTACCCGCGCGATCCGCCCCGAATCCCCATGTTCGACATTCGTCTTCGCAAACCATCAGCCCATGAGAGGCGGGCTCAAGAGAGGCGGGTGTAGGGTCGTGGGGGGACCGCCCCACTCGCCTCGCCCACCGCAGCCGCCGCGAACCCCGGCAGCTCCAGCTCGATCCTTGCCCCGCCCTCCCTCGAGCGCCCCGCCCGCACCCGCCCCCCGTGCGCGTCCACGATCGCCTTCACGATCGCCAGCCCCAGCCCCGTGCCCCCAGAGGCCCGGTCCCGCGCCGCATCCGTGCGATGGAACCGGTCGAAGATCCGCTCCCGCTGTCCCACCGGAATCCCCGGCCCGTCGTCCTCCACCACGAACCTCACCCATCCGCCCTCCAGGCCTTCCACCGACAGCCTCACCAACCCCCTCCCCGCCTCGCTGTGCGCCACCCCGTTCGCGATCAGGTTCCGCAGCGCCTGCGCCAGCCGATCCGGATCCGCCCGCAGCGTCCCCTCCGCCACCGGCCCCAGCTCGAAACGCCGCTCCGCCACCAGGCTCGCCCCGTCCCACAGCTCTCCCACGAACCCCCTCAACCCGATCGCCTCCAGCCGCAGGAACCGCGTCTGCTCCGCCTTCGCCAGCAGCAGCAGGTCGTCCACCAGCCGCGCGATCCTCGCCAGCTCCGCCTGCACCAGCCCCTCCACCCGCCGGATCTCCTCCCGCGGCGGATTCTCCTGGGCGGCCAGCACTTCCAGCTGTCCCCTCATCACCGTCAACGGCGTCCGCAGCTCGTGCGACGCATCCGCCACGAACGCCCGCTGGCCCGCGAACGCATCCGTGAGACGGTCCAGCATGTGGTTGAACGCGTCCGTCAGCACCCGCACCTCCTCGCTCTCCCCGCCCGCCCCCTCCAGCCGCGGCTCCAGGTCCCCGGCGTCCACCCGCGCCGCCACCCCCGCCATCCGCCGCAACGGCCCCGACACCCGCGTACCGATCGCATACGCCCCCACCAGCGCTCCCACCAGCGCCAAAATTCCCGCCAGCACGAACGCCCGCGCCACCCCCCGCTGCGCCGACGCCACGCTCCCCAGCGGCTCCCCCACCCCCACCGTCGCCCGTGCTCCGCCCGGCAGCCTCACCGAGCGCTTGAGCAGCCGCAGGTTTCCCACGTCCGGCAAACCCACCGTGGAGTACCCCAGCGGCGTGCCCACCAGCCGCCCGGACAGCCGATTCTCCCGCGCCTGCTCCCCCGCCGTCTCCCCGTTGTCCGGCAGCGCGCTCCCGAACAGCTCCGGCCGGTTCGTCGCCGTCCCCGCCCCCGCCACCAGCGCGAACAGCAGCGTGGAGCTCGCCCGGAAGGGCTGGTTCGCCACATATCCCTTCGCCGCCCTCCACACCCCCGCCGGCGTCCTCGCCCCCGACGCCCTCAGCTGGTGACCGAACTCCGTCGCGTCCCCCCCCAGCTCCCGGTCGATCTGCCGGTGCAGTTCGCTGCCCGTACCCCGGTACACCGCCACGAACATCATCGCGACGCACACCCCCATCACCACCGTCACCCACACCGCCAGCCGCCAGCGCAGGCTGGCGGGCACCAGCCTTCCCAGCAGGCCCCTCACGCCCTCACGCCGCGCCACCCAGGCGGTACCCCACCGACCGCACCGTGAAGATCGGCGCCGGATCCTCCCGCCGCCCGAGCTTGCGCCGCAGGTAGCCGATGTACACGTCCACCACGTTCGTCGCCGGGTCGTGCTCGTACCCCCACACCCCGCTCAGGATCTGCTCCCGCGACACCACCTGCCCCACGTGGCGCAACAGGTACGCCAGCAGCTCGAACTCCGTGCTCGACAGCTGCACCGTCTCCTCACCCCGCCGCACCCTCCGCGTGAGCAGGTCCGCCTCGATCCCCGCCCCCCGCAGCGTCGTCTCCGCCGAGCTCTCCAGCGCGCGCAGCTGCGCCCGCACCCGCGCCAAGAGCTCCGCCAGCGAGAACGGCTTCACCAGGTAGTCCACCGCCCCCGCATCCAGTCCCGCCACCCGATCCTCCAGCTCCCCCCGCGCCGTCAGCACGATCACCGGCAGCCTCGGCCTGGCCCTCCGCAGCCCTCGCAGCACCTCCATCCCATCCCGCCCCGGCAGCATCAGATCGAGGATCACCGCGTCGAAGCTCTCCTCCAGCGCCAGCCGTTCCCCCTCCCGGCCGTCCCCGGCGCTGCGCACCTCGAAGCCCTCCGCCTCGAAGCCCCTGCTCACGAAGTCCACGATTCCCGGCTCGTCCTCCACGAGCAGCACGCTGGCCATTCCCATCAGCATAGGCCGCCCCCGCCCCACAAATT
>DATJVV010000173.1:0-2955 GCA_035501635.1 Solirubrobacteraceae bacterium
GAGGTACTGGATGAGCATCGCCATGAGGTTCGCGGCGAGGACCACCCACAGCAGGAGGTAGCCGAAGGAGGCGCCGCCCTGGATGTTGGTGGCGAAGTTGCCGGGGTCCACGTAGGCGATGGAGGCCACGAAGGCGGGGCCGAGCATGGCGAGGGTGGCCTTGAGGCGGCCTTTGGAGAGGAGCAGCTCGAGATGGCTGGGCCCGAGGGCGAGCTCCCCCGCGGCCATGCCCGCGCCCGCGCCCTCCAGCGCGGGCGTGCCCGCCACGGGCGGAGGGGGCGGCGGAGGGCTCACGGGCGGGGCTCGCTCGTGACGGGCGACCGGCTCATCGCAGGCCCTCGGGGACGATGCGCATGGCCCGGGCGAGCTGGCCGCCGATGGCCTGCTCGCGGTGGCCGTCGGCGAAGCTCACCACGAGGGGCCCTCCGAAGGGCTGGCGCTCGGTGACGTGAACGCGCTCGCCGGGGGCGATGCCGTGGTCGGAGAGGTAGCGGAGCATCTCGGGGTCGGAGTCGGACACCCGGGTGAAGATGCCGCCCTCGCCCTCCTGGAGGCTGTCGAGGCTGCGGCTGGGCTCGCGGGCGGGGAGCTCGAGGGCGGCGTTGGGGATGGGGTCGCCGTGGGGGTCGATGGTGGGGTCGCCGAGCTTGGCGGCGATGAGTCGCTCGAGATCCTCGGAGATGACGTGCTCGAGGACCTCCGCCTCGGCGTGGACGCGATCCCAGGGCATGTCGAGGGTCTCCGCCAGGAAGAGCTCCAGGAGGCGATGGTGGCGGATGACCTCGAGGGCCACCCGGCGGCCGGCGGGGGTGAGGCGGACGCCGCGATAGGGCACCCGGGCGATGAGGCCCTCGGCATCGAGCTTCTTGAGCATGGCGGACACCGAGCCGGGGGTGATGGCGAGACGCTCGGCGAGGGCGTTGGTGGAGACGGGGGCCTCGGTGCGGGACTCCAGGGTGAAGATGGCCTTGCAGTAGTCCTCCACGGCGGGCGAGCGGGCCTGGGGGCCCGCGGCGCGCTGGCCGGGGGTGGGGAGATGAGCCTGAGAGCCACCGGCGCGGAGCTGCTCGATGGGGTGTTCTTTGGCGGCCATAGGTTAGATGTTATGGCATGCCAAGTTTTTTTTCAAGGAGGGGTTGGGGAGTGAGAGGAGGTTTGCAAAACGGGGGGCCCGCGCGCGGGCGCACGCGCGAGCACGCACGCGCGCGCGGGCCCCCCGTTTCGAGACATGAGAGCCACGAGACGGCGATTTAGGACAAGATGCTGCGCTCATGGATCGCAACTACGAGCTGCAGACCCACCGGGCGGAGGACCGGCACTGGTGGTACCGGGGCCGGCGAACGGTGCTGGAGCGGGTGATCGGGGACCTGAGGCTGCCGGCGCGGGCGAGGATCCTGGACGCGGGGTGCGGGAGCGGGCGCAACATGGTGGACCTGGCCAGGCACGGCACGGTGACGGGGATCGAGCTGTCCTCCACGAGCGTGGAGCTGGCGCGGGAGCGGAAGGTGGGAGAGGTGATGGAAGGGTCGCTGCTGCAGATGCCGTTCGAGTCGGGGAGCTTCGACTTCGGGGCGTCGCTGGACGTGATCGAGCACCTGGAGGACGACGTGGGGGCGTTGAGGGAGCTGCGGCGGGTGATCGCGCCGGGGGGCACGCTGCTGATCACGGTGCCGGCCTACCAGTGGTTGTGGAGCGGGCACGACGTGATCAACCACCACCATCGCCGGTACACCCGCAGATCGCTGGCGGCGGCGGCGGAGCGGGCGGGTTGGGAGAGCGTGAGGACCACCTACTTCAACTCGCTGCTGCTGCCGGTGGCGATCGTGCTGCGGGTGCTGGAGCGGTTCTCGCGCAAGCCGACGGAGTCGAGCCTGGACCTGTGGGTGCCGCCGGAGCCGCTGAACTGGATGCTGGAGCGGCCCATGCGGCTGGAGGCGGCGGTGATCGGCCGCGGCGGGAGGATCCCGGCGGGGCTGTCGCTGCTCACGCTTTTTCGCTAGCCACCTCGGGGGTGACGCGAAAGGTCCAGGAGCGGTTCACGGCGAAGGTGAGCACGGTGACGATCGCCGTGGCGCAGGCCTGGCCCAGGAGCTCGTCGAGGGCAAGGCCGCTCACGAAGGTGAACACGAGGGCGAGGTTCAGGCCCAGGCCGCAGGTCTGCACCACGGCCCAGCGCACGGGGGTGAGGGAGTCGCCGGTGTGCTCTTTGAAGGTCCAGCGGCGGTTGAGCAGGAAGCCGTTGACGGCGCCCACCGCGAAGCCGATGCCGGAGGCGGCCACGTACCAGACGCCGAAGACCTTCAGCAGGATGGTGTAGACCAGGAAGGCGAGGATGGTGTTCGAGACGCCCACCAGGCCGAACTGCAAGAACTGGACCATCACCCGGGCGTTTAGGGGGCGGAAATGAGGTTGGCGTACTCTTCTCACGGTTCGTCTTTACTGTAAGGGTCCTGATCGCGACGGTCCGAGCCCCCCGCCCGAACCCCCGCAAGCCCACCCAGACATGGCCTCCTCCTCCCCACCCCGCAAGCCCAGCCTCCTGAGCGTGGTGGCGCCGGTGTACAACGAGGAGGAGCTGATCGAGGAGTTCGTGCGCCGAGCCACCGTGGCGGTGGGGGGATTCCCGTTCGAGCTGATTCTCGTGAACGACGGCTCCTCGGACAAAACGCCGGAGCTGCTGGACCGGATCGCCAACGCCGACCCGCGGGTGCGGGTGGTGCACCTGTCGCGGAACTTCGGCCACCAGGCGGCGCTCACGGCGGGCCTGGAGCACGCGCGGGGGGATGCGGTGGCGATGATCGACGCGGACCTCCAGGACCCGCCGGAGCTGATCGTGGAGATGGTGAGACGCTGGAGCGAGGGAGCGGACGTGGTGTACGCGGTGCGCAGGCAGCGAGAGGGAGAGACGGCCTTCAAGCTCGCCACCGCCTCCTGGTTCTACAAGCTCTTCGACAA
>DATJVV010000174.1:0-2279 GCA_035501635.1 Solirubrobacteraceae bacterium
GTGTGGACGGCGGCGAACGCGCAGCTGGAGGGCTATGAGCAGCGGGCGTGCTCGATCGGCGACGCGCGCCTGCGCGAGCTGGCGCTGGGCAAGCTGTGCGAGCAGCGCCTGCACGGAGAGGTGGCGGCGACGTTCGCCACGCTCGTGCCCCGCCCCTGGCGGGCGGCGGCCACACGAGGGATGGTGGCGGCGGAGGCGATGTACGACTACCTGGACGCCCTCACCGAGGAGCCCGCCAAGGAGCCCCTGGGGGACGGGCTGGCGCTGTTCGGGTGCTTTCGCGACGCCCTCGCCGGGGCGCAAACATGGCGGGGCGGCGGCGAGCACGGCGGCGACTACTACGCGCTTCACCCGCGGCGTGAGGCGGGCTATCTGAGCGGCTTCGTGGCGGATCTCCGGGATGGGCTGGCCCCGCTGCCCTCGTTGGCGGCGGTGGCGCCGGTGGCGCGGCGCTGCGTGGAGCGCTTCGCCCAGGCCCAGGTGCGCGCGCACGCGGTGGGAGCGCTGGGGGAGGAGCAGCTGCGGCAATGGGCGGGACGAGCGGGAGCGGCGATGGGCATGGAGTGGCTCGAGTACTTCGCCGGGGGAACCTCCTCGGTGATCGGCCTGCACGCGCTGATCGGGGCGGCCGCGCGGCCGCACACGAGCACCGCGCAGGCGGCGAGGATCGACGAGCTCTACCTGCACATGGGGGTGATAGTGACGATGCTCGACAGCCTCGTGGACAGCGAGCTGGACCGCGCGCGGGGCCTCGGAGAGGGCTTCAGCCGCTACCTGCCCGACCGGCGAGAGCTGATGAGCACGCTCGTCACGGCCGCACGCAGAGCGCTGGCGCTGGCGGCGCGCACGCGCGACATGGGCCATCACGCGATGACGCTGGCGGGGGTGAGCGCCTTCTACACCACCGCGCCGGGCGCCAGCGGGCAGGCGGCGCGAGAGGTGGTGGCGGAGCTGCGGCGGGAGCTCAGTCCGGTGATGTGGCCCACGGAGGCGCTGCTGCGAAGCGCCCGCCGGGCCAAAGGGCCCGCCTGCGCGCGGCGGGCAGAGAGGCTCTCGACGCTAGCGCTCGCCCAGGGAGATCGTGAGCGCCGGCCGGGTGGAGCTCGCGCCGACGTTCATCGTCACGGTGGTGCGCCCGCGGTGGCGGCCGACGTGTTCGGCGGGCTCGGCCGCGGGGGTGCTCAGAGGCGGCGCGTCCTTGGAGATGGAGCGCATGCGCCGGGCGGCCTCGCGCACGCGCTCGGGCATCAGATGGCCGTAGACGTCCACGGTGGTGGAGGTCTTGGCGTGGCCGGCGAAGGCGGACACCAGCAGGATGTCCTCGCCCTGGCCGATGGCGTTGGTGATGGCGGTGTGGCGCAGGTCGTGCAGGCGCATCGAGGGGGGCAGCTCGGCGCGCTGGGCGTAACGGCGAAAGACGCGGGAGACCATGCGCGGGGACAGGGGCCGGCCGGGCAGGCACATGGTGCCGTCGCGGCGGGGCTTTTTCTCCACGGTGGCGAACACCGGCGCCTCGTCCTCGGTGCAGGAGGCCGCCAGGAAGAGCGCTTCCAGGGCCTTCAGGGCGCCGTCGAGGATCGGCACCAGGCGCTGGCTGGCCTCGGTCTTGGTGCTGAGCAGCTCCTCCCCGCCGGCGCTCTCCTCGGGGTCGTCGTAGGGGCCGATGGAGCGGCGCACGTAGATGATGCGCTCGAGCAGGTCCACGTCGCCCCAGCGCAGCCCGATGAGCTCGCCGCGGCGCAGGCCGGTGTCGAGGGCCACGGTGAAGAACAGGCGCCAGCGCGGCGAGCACTCGTTCAGGAAGCGCCTGACCTGCATCGGGCTGAGCTCCGTGCCGCGCGCGCGCACGCGCCCGGGTCGGCGCCCCCGGGCACGTGCGGCGTCGGCGGGGTTGACGGTCATCAGGCCCGCGTCCTGGGCAAAGGCGAACATCGCGTGGATGTGCCGGCGCAGCTTGGCGACCGTCTGGTCGGAGAGTCCCTCCGCGCGCTTGCGCCCGAGCAGCGAGCGGATCATCTGGGGACGCACGTCCTCGATGCGCACGGAGCCCAGGGAGGGGGCCACGTGCATGTAGAAGGTGCCCCTGTAGTTCGCCGCGGCGCCGGGCTTCAAGTTGGGCTCGACATGCTCCTCGAGCCACTTGCGCCCGAGCTCGAGCACGGTGATCGCGCTTGGAACGAAACGACCGTCCTCGACGTCGGTCTGCAGCGAGCGCAGCATCCGCTCGGCGCCGCGACGACTGGAACCGGCTGCCTTCTCGACCTGCTTCCAGCGGGACG
>DATJVV010000175.1:0-7055 GCA_035501635.1 Solirubrobacteraceae bacterium
GATCAGGAGAAGGAGCATGTTCGGGCAAAGGGGTGCGACGCGGGGTTGCGGCGCAGGCCATGGAGGGCCTCATACCGCGACGGTGTGAACATGAAGTGAATCAGATTCCGGAGGAAAAGCGAATTCCGATGATGAGCATTCGCTCGGACGGCATAAACGATGCTGGTCGAAGTGGACCCGGTGGCCGCCTTGATCTCGACCTCCGCCCTCAGTGCGGGGCCCGGCGGTGTCGCCGGGACGCCGATGGCCAGGACGCCGCTGTTCGTCATGCTCGCAGGCTATGGCGCCGAGCGCCCGACTGCCACCGCGTTAGGCCACAGACCGGATCGGGGACGACTACTGAGAGCCGGCCGGCGCCGGCGAGACGGCCGCCGGGCCCGCCGGCCGGGCCCCGGCGGCCGTCTCTCAGTCCTGGCTCGCGGCGCGCGCGGCGAGGGTCAGGAGAGCGCCTTCTGCTTGATCTGGTCGAACTCCGCCTGGGTGATCGTGCCGGCGTCAAGCAGCTGCTTGGCGTTGGCGATCTGCTGGGCGGGATCGCTCTCGGAGGCCACCGAGCGGACGTACTCGTCCATCTGGCTCTTGGCTTCCGTCTGGGCGGAGATGGCCCGCTCGGTCATGCCCTTGTGCTCGACGATGAGATATATGAACACGCCGAAGTAGGGGATGATGATGATGAAGATGATCCACAGCACCTTCACGAAGCCCCCCGCGTCGTGACGGCGGAAGATGTCGGCGATGACCGTGAACAGAAGCCAGATCCAGACGACGAAGGCAAAGAAGATGAGCATCGTCCAGAAGACTTCGAGGAACGGGTAGCTGGTGGCCAGGATCATGGATGGCATCCTTTTCGGTCGTTGTGCAAGAGCCTGCGGGCGGCACGCGACACTCCCCCACGCCGCCGTTTGAATGCCGGACAGCCTATCCCACGGTCAGGCGAGACGAGAATGACGAGCGAGGGTCGATGATGGGGCGCTCCTCCGGCCCGGCCGGGGGCGAGCAGCGAGCGATGGCGGCGCGATTCACATGAGCGAGGGCGACGCGATACAAGCGAGCGATCTGCGACGCACCTTCAAGGGCGGGGTGGACGCGGTGCGGGGCATCGACATGCGCGTCTCCGAGGGCGAGATCTTCGGCTTTCTCGGCCCCAACGGGGCGGGCAAGACGACCACCGTGCGGATGCTCACCACGCTGCTGCCGCCGACGGGGGGCGACGCGCGGATCATGGGCCTCGACGTGGTCGCCCAGGCGGCCACGGTGCGCGAGCGCATCGGGGTGGCCCTGCAGGAGATCGGCCTGGATCCGGTGCAGAGCGGCCGGGAGCTGCTGGAGCTGCAGTGCGGCCTCTACGGGATCACCGGAGCGGCCGCGCGGGAGCGGGCGAGCGAGCTGCTCGAGTTGGTGGGCCTCACCGAGGCATCGGGCAGGCGCACCAAGACCTACTCGGGCGGCATGAAGCGCAGGCTCGATCTGGCGAGCGCGCTGGTGCACTCGCCGCGGGTGCTGTTCCTGGACGAGCCCACCACGGGCCTGGATCCCGCCTCGCGGCTGACGATCTGGGAGGAGGTGCGGCGGATCAACGGCGACGGCACCACCGTCTTCCTCACCACGCAGTACCTGGAGGAGGCCGACCGGCTGTGCGACCGGCTGGCGATCATCGACGAGGGGCGCATCGTCGCCGAGGGGACGCCCGAGCGGCTGAAGTCCACGCTCGGTCACGACGTGGTGTCGGTGGCGCTGGACGGCGCCGAGCGGGAGCGCACCGCCGCGGTGCTCGCGGATCTGCCCGGGCTCGAGCGGGTGGTGGCCGAGGCGGAGGCGCTGGCGCTCTACGTGGACGACGGTCCGGCGAGCGTGGCCGAGGTGGTGCGCAGGCTCGACCGGGCGAGCATCCGGCCTGGCTCGATCAGCGTGGCGCGGCCCACGCTCGACGACGTCTTCCTGCGCGCGACCGGCCGGCGCCTGGAGGGCGATGCGGGCTCCCGCGGCGAGGGTAGAGTTGACGACGAGAGGGAGGAAGGATGAGCGAGATCCTGCTGTTGAGCCGGCGTTCCGTGCGGGAGGTGGTGCGGATGCCCGAGGCCACGATCCCGACGCTGTTCATACCCCTGTTCTTCCTGGCGGTGAACATCGGACAGATCTCCAAGACCTTCCCCGACAGCACTCCGTTCCTGCACGGCCAGGGGTATGTGGGCTTTCAGCTGCCGGTGTCGCTGATGTTCGCGGTATGCACCGCCACCTCGGGGCTGGCGCTGGTGACGGAGATCGACCAGGGCTACTTCGACAAGCTGCTGGTGGCGCCGATCCGGCGCTCGTCGATCATCTTCGGGCGCCTTGCCGCCGATCTCGTGCGCGGGCTGGCCGTGTCGGTGCTGGTACTCGCGGTGGCGCTGGCCTTCGGCGCGGAGATGCGAAGCGGCGTGGCGGGGGCGGCGGTGCTGGTGGTGCTGGCCGCCCTGTGGGGGGTGGCGTATGCGGGCATCGGCATGCTCGTGGCCCTGCGCACCCGCAACGTGCAGGCGACCAACGCGAGCTTCCTGATCTTCTTCCCGCTGTTGTTCCTCACGCCCAACTTCGTGCCCTTCGAACTGCTCACGCCGCTGATGGAGGCGCTCGCGCGGGCCAACCCGGTGAGCTACGTGATCGAAGGTCTGCGCTCGCTCGTGCTGGAAGGCTGGGTGTTGCACAAGCTGGCGATCTGCGTGGGTGTGATCGTGCTCACCGGACTCGTTCTCACGGTGCTGTCGGTGCGCACGATCGAGGCCTACGACCGCTGAGGACGGCAGGGCCTGTACTTGCGGGTGCGGGGGCAGCGCTCGAGCAGGCCGAGCTCCACCAGGGTGAGGGTGTAGCGGTGGGTGGTGGAGGGGCTCATGCCGAGGGTCTGCGCGATCTCGACCACGCCGCGGGGCTCGCCCTCGGGGCCGAAGCAGGTGAGGATCGACAGGCCCCGCAGCAGCGAGCGGGACATGCGTGGATCGACGCGATCGACGCGGGGCGGCTCGGCACCGGCGTGGCCGGAGTTGCCGTTGGCCTGAGGGTCGCGGGGCGCGGCGAGGGCGTCCGCGATCATGGTGGCGATGCTGGGGGCGCGCTGGCGGGAGGCCGCACGGAGAACCTCGTCCACCTGGGCGGGCGAGAGGGTGATGGACACCGAGGGGATCGGCTCCACGGAGCCGTTGCGGGCTGGTGCTGCCTTGCGTGTGCGAGACGTGGTGCGACGGCTTGTCTTGGGCATGTTCCGCATCTTGGCATATGCAGACAGTTGTCTACATAGCTGTTTCTCAATCTGCTCCCCAACGGGCGAAGGGCGCGATCAACCCCGGTGCGCGGGGGCCGATCGCGGGGTTGAGCCGGGCGGGTACCTGCAACGGAAGTGTTTGGCGGTGCGACCGATAGCCTGAGCGGCTGAGATGACGGTAACGGTGATACTGCCGGACGGGCGGGGACTGGAGCTGGCGGACGGCGCGACGGGCGCCGACGCGGCGGCGGCGATCGGACCCGGACTGGCCAAGGCCGCGCTGGCTGTGGAGGTGAGCCACCCGGAGGCGGGGGAGGGTGCGCACGTGCTCGACCTGGCGCGTCCGCTGGTGGACGGCGCGCGCATCTCGATCGTCACCGCCAAGAGCGGGCCGGGGGCGCTGGAACTGATCAGGCACGACGCGGCGCACGTGCTGGCCACGGCGGTGATGGAGCTCTACCCGGGGGTGAAGATCTCGATCGGGCCGGCGATCGAGAACGGCTTCTACTACGACTTCGAGTTCCCGTCGGGAGTGTCGATCGCCGAGGATGAGCTGCCGGCGATCGAAGCGCGGATGGCCGAGCACGTGAAGGCCGCGGAGGCGTTCGCGCGCACGGACGTGAGCCCCGAGCGGGCGCGGGCGCTGTTCGTGGGGGAGGGGCAGGACTACAAGGTGGAGCTGATCGACGATCTCGTGGCGGGTGCGCGGGAGCGGGGCGAGGAGCTTCGGAGCGTCTCGCTGTACACCAACGGGCCCTTCACGGACCTCTGCCGGGGACCCCACGCGCCGAGCACGGCCAGCGTGGGAGCCTTCGCGCTGCAGTCGGTGGCGGGGGCGTACTGGCGGGGGGATTCCACGCGGACGATGCTCACGCGGATCTACGGGACGGCGTTCTTCAAGCGCGCGGAACTGCGGGAGCACCTGGAGCGCCTCGAGCGGGCGCGCGCGCGCGACCACCGCAAGCTGGGGCGGGAGCTCGGGCTGTTCCACTTCTCCGAGGTCTCGCCGGGGAGCGCCTTCTGGACGCCGGCGGGGACGAGCCTCTACAACCGGCTGGTGGCGCTCTCGCGGGAGATGGCCCTGGCGCGGGGCTATCGGGAGGTCAAGACGCCGCTGATCTACGACGCGGAGCTGTGGAAGACCTCGGGACATTGGGGGAAGTACCGCGAGAGCATGTTCACGATCGAGACCGAGGGCCGCGAGATGGGGCTCAAGCCGATGAACTGCCCCGGACACGCCCATCTGTTCTCGATGCGACGCCACTCCTACCGGGAGCTGCCGGTGCGCTTCTTCGAGCCCGGGCTGCTGCATCGCAACGAGGCTTCGGGGGTGCTGCACGGGCTGCTGCGGGTGCGCCACTTCGCGCAGGACGACGGGCATATCTTCTGCGCCGAGGAGCAGGTGCAGGCGGAGGTGGCGGGCTGCCTGGAGCTCGCGTTCGCGACCTACGAGCGCTTCGAGCTGGACGTGCGCCTGGAGCTCTCCACGCGCCCGGAGCAGCGAATCGGAGACGATGCGATGTGGGATCGCGCCGAGGGGGCGCTCACGCAGGCGCTGGAGGCCAAGGGCCTGTCCTACGAGCTCAACCCCGGGGACGGGGCGTTCTACGGGCCGAAGGTGGACATGCACATGACCGACTCGCTGGGGCGCTCCTGGCAGCTGGGGACGGTGCAGCTGGACTACTCGATGCCGGCGCGGTTCGGGCTCTCCTACACCGGCGCGGACAACACCGAGCACACGCCGGTGATGATCCACCGGGCGTGCTTTGGCTCCTACGAGCGCTTCATCGGGATCATGCTCGAGCACTACGCGGGGGAGCTGCCGGTGTGGCTCGCGCCGGTGCAGGCGCTGGTGCTGCCGATCTCCGATCGCTTCAACGAGTACGCCGAGCGGGTGCTCGAGACCTTGCGCGGGCGGGAGGTGCGGGTGGAGCTCGACGGGCGGGGAGAGTCGGTGGGGCGCAAGATCCGCGACGCGGAGCTGGCGAAGATCCCCTACATGCTGGTGGTGGGCGAGCGGGAGGAGCGCGAGCAGAGCGTCTCGGTGCGCACGCGCGCCGCGGGCGACGAGGGTGCCGTGGCGCTCGATGAGCTCGCCGCTATACTCGGCCGCCTTGGAACCGCACCATCCCCTTCAGCGCCGTCCATAACGCCCGTTTGAGGCACGGCGAGCACATCTAGTGCCGGTACCGCGCAGGTTCGACCGGCGCCCGCCCGAGCGGGACCAGACGAGGATCAACGAGCGCATCCGGGTGCCCGAGGTGCGGGTGATCGACGACGAGGGCAATCAGGTTGGGGTGATGAAGACGCCCGAGGCCCTGCGCTTCGCCCAGGAGCGGGAACTGGACCTGGTGGAGGTGGCGCCCGAGGCCAGACCGCCGGTGTGTCGGGTGCTGGACTACTCGAAGTACAAGTACGAGCAGGCCCAGAAGCTCAAGCAGGCGCGCAAGCACCAGCAGCAGATCACGGTGCGGGAGATCAAGTTCCGCCCGAAGATCGCCGAGCACGACTACGACACCAAGAAGCACCACGTGGAGCGCTTCCTGCGCCACAAGGACAAGGTGAAGGTGACGATCATGTTCCGCGGGCGCGAGGTGACCCATCCCGAGCGGGGCACCGCGATCCTCGATCGGCTGGCCGAGGAGGTGGCGGAGCTCGGCGTGGTGGAGCAGCGCCCGGTGCAGGAGGGCCGCAACATGACGATGCTGCTCGCGCCCTCCAAAGCGGTGCTGGCGGGGCGTTCCGAGATGGCGATCTCACCCGACGGGGCGGCGCCCTCGAGCGACGGTTCGGCGCCGGTGAGCGACGCGGCGGCGGTCACGCGCGACGAGGCGGCGGTCACGAGCGAGGGTGCGGCGAGCACCGAGAACGGGGCGGGAGAGGCGAACGGCGCCTGAGTCCGGGGCCGAGGTCCCGGGAAAGGGGGCCGGCATGTCATACTCTGCGGCTCCGAATGCCGAAGATGAAGACACACTCCGGCGCTAAGAAGCGCTTCAAGCTCACCGCCAGGGGCAAGGTGCGGGGCAGGCACGCCTTCACGAGCCACATCCTCGAGAAGAAGTCGCCCAAGCACAAGCGGGCCCTGGGACGGCCGGCGATGCTCTCCGACCACGACGAACCGCGGGTCAAGAAGCTGCTGGGGGCCGGGCGATGACGCGGGTCAAGCGCTCGCTGCACGCGCGCAAGAAGCGCCGCTCGACGCTCGAGCGCACCAAGGGCTTCCGGGGAGAGGCGCACTCCAACTACAAGCGCGCGAAGGAGGCCTTGATGAAGGCCGAATCCTACGCCTACCGGGACCGGCGCAATCGCAAGCGCGACTTCCGGCGGCTGTGGATCACCCGGATCAACGCGGCGGCGCGGGAGAACGGCATGAGCTACTCCCAGCTGATGCACGGGCTGGCGCTGGCGGGCGTGGAGCTGGACCGCAAGATGCTGGCCGACATCGCGGTGCACGACCAGGACACGTTTCGACGTTTGGCCCAGACCGCCCGGGAGGCGTCGCCGTCGGCTGCGTAGTCACCAGCAGCGACATAGCGAGGCACCGGGCGTCGATCCCCCAGCGGGACGGCGCCTTTTTCGTGGGCTGGAGGAGCGATGGCGACGGAGGGAGAAGCGAAGCGGGCCAAGGACGAGCAGCGGAAACGAAGGACGAGCAGCGGAAAGAGAACCGACGCGGACGGAGAATCAGGGCGAGAGACCCGATGGCGAACCACAGACAAGCGATGACGAAGATCGACTCCCCACACAACCCCGGGTTGAAGGCGCTGCGCAAGCTGGGCACGCGGCGGGGACGGGAGCTCAGCGGCAGCTTCTTCGC
>DATJVV010000176.1:0-4870 GCA_035501635.1 Solirubrobacteraceae bacterium
CTCTTCGAGATGACCAGCGACCTGCTCGCCGTGATCTCCCTCGAGGGCCGCTTCGAGCTGCTCAACCCCGCCTGGGAGGACGCGCTGGGCTGGCCCCTGCCCGAGCTCATGGCCAAGCCGATGCGCGAGCGCGTGCACCCCGACGACCTCGAGCAGACCCTCACGCTCACCCTCGCCGGGCGCAACCGCTCCGCGCGCGTCGTCAACTTCACCAACCGCTACCGCCACAGGGACGGCTCCTGGCGCTGGCTGCTCTGGAGCGCCCGCTGCGACGGCGAGGTCTGGTACGCCGCCGCCAAGGACGTCACCGACCGCATGTGGCTCGAGCGCCAGGCCCTCCACGACCCCCTCACCAAGCTCCCCAACCGCCTGCTGCTGATGGACCGCGCCCACCAGGCCCTCGCCCGCCTGCACCGCTCCCGCGGGCCCATCGCCATCATCTTCATCGACCTCGACCGCCTGAAGGCCATCAACGACAATCTCGGCCACGCGGTCGGCGACCAGGTGCTGATCGGCGTTGCCGAGCGCCTCGCCCACACCATGCGCGACAGCGACACCGTGGCCCGCCTCGGCGGCGACGAGTTCGTGATCCTCGCCGAGGAACTCGACAACGACGCCGAAGCCACGAAGGTCGCCGAGCGCGTGCTCCACGCCCTGCAGGAGCCCTTCGAGCTGGGCACCATCGAGGTGGCCATGTTCGCGAGCGTCGGCGTGGCCATCTCCCGCGATCCCCACACCGACCCCGAGGACCTCCTGCGCCAGGCCGACGTGGCGATGTACCGCGCCAAGCGCGCCGGCGGCCATCGCCTCGAGCTCTTCGACGTCGAGCGTCAGCGCGACCCCTCCGCTCGCGGCGAGCCCACCGGGACGATACGCTCGCACGCGCCATGGCACCCCATCGCGCGCCTGAGACGCAGCCGCCGCTGAGCGACCGCGAGATAGAGCGCTTCAAGCGCGACGCCGCCCGCGCCGCCGCCGAGCTGGTGCACGACGGCATGCGCGTGGGCCTCGGCACCGGCTCCACCGTCGCCCACCTGCTCGACGCCCTCGGCGAGCGCGCGGGCCAGCTGCGAACCGCCCGCTTCGCCGCCACCTCCCCCCGCACCGCCGCCATCGCCGCCGAGCTCTCCCTGGAGGTGTGCGACCTCGACGAGCTGGGCGAGCTGGACCTCGCGATCGACGGCGCCGACCAGGTCGACCCCGCGGGATGGCTCGTGAAGGGCGGCGGCGGCGCCCACACCCGCGAGAAGATCGTCGCCGCCGCCGCTCACCGCTTCGTGGTGATCGTCTCCGCCGAGAAGCTCGTGCCGCGCATCGGCCCTCCCGTGCCGCTCGAGCTGCTGCGCTTCGGCGTGCGGTGCACCCTGGCCGAGCTCGGCCACAGCGTCCTGCGCGACGCCGACCCCAGCCCCGACGGCAACCTGATCGCCGACTACACCGGCCCCGTCGAGGACCCCGCAGAGCTCGCCGCCCGCCTCGCCGCCACCCCGGGTGTGGTCGAGCACGGCCTCTTCCCCCCCGCGATGGTCGGCGAGGTCATCGTCGCCGGCCCCCAGGGCATCGAGCGCCGGCCGATCACCGCCTGATCTCCTCCGCGTCCGCGGGCACCCTCGTGCCGGGCGCCAGCGCGGGCAGCTCCACCGTGAACACCGCCCCGCCGCCCGCAGCCCCGGCGGCGTTCACGCCGCCGCCGTGCGCAGCCACGATCTCCCCCACGATCGCCAGCCCCAGCCCGGCGCCCGCGCTACCGCGCTCACGGCCTCCCTCGGCGCGCCAGAAGCGCTCGAACAGACGCGCCGGCTCCACCCCCGCAGGCAGACCCGGGCCGTGGTCGCGCACCGCCACCACCACCTTGGGAGCCTCGCCGCGAGCGGTGCGCTCCTCGCGCACCGTCACCTCGATGGGCGTGCCCGCGGGGGTGTGCGTGAGGGCGTTGGCCAGCAGGTTGGCGAGCACCTGGCGCAACTGGTGGGCGTCCCCCGCCACGAGCGCCCGCGCGGGCGCCCGCAGGCCGATGGCCCGCTCGGGGGCGGTGGCGCGGGCGTCGGCCACCGCATCGCCCGCGAGGCCCGCCAGGTCCACCGGCTCGCGCGCCGCCTCGCGCTCCTCGTCCAGGCGGGCGAGCGTGAGCAGATCCTCCACCAGCAGGCCCATGCGCACGGACTCCTGCTCGATGCGCCGCATCGCCAGCGCCACCTCCGCCTCCTCGCGGGTGGCCCCCATGCGAAACAGCTCGGCGTAGCCGCGGATCGCCGCCAGGGGCGTGCGCAGCTCGTGGGAGGAGTCCGCGAGGAACTGGCGCAGGCGCTCTTCGCTTCGCCGCCGCCGCGAGAACGCCAGCTCCAGGCGCTCGAGCATCCCGTTCAGCGCCAGTCCCAGCCGGCCCACCTCGCTGCGGTCGCTCGCGGGGCTCACCCGCCGGGAGAGGTCTCCCGCGGCGATCGCGTCCGCCGCCGCCGCCATCCGCTCGAGCGGTCGCAGGCCGGCCCGCACGATCGCGAACGCCGCCACCCCCAGCGCGATCAGCACCCCCACGAGCACCAGCCCATCCACCAGCAGCAGCCGGTGCAGCGTGGCTTCCACGTCCCCCAGCGGCACCGCCGCCACCGTCACGCCGCTGTCCTCGGGGTCCCGGGTGGCGTAGGCGCGGTAGCGCACGCCCGAGGAGCCCGCCGAGCCCACGGTGAAGGCCACCCCAACGGGCACATGCGCGGGCAGCGCGGGCGCCGGCGGCGAGCTCTCGCCATAGCCGATGCTCACGTGCCCCAGCACCCGCCCCGAGGCGTTCCGCCGCTGGCCGTAGGTGCCGGGGGGCAGGTTCGGCAACGGCCCGCCTACCCCGCCCGGCCCCCCGAGACCGACGCCGGGCGGCATGAATCCCTGCTGGTCCAGGGCCCGCGAGAGGGCCGGGCCCGCTTCGCGCGCCTGCTGGTCCACACGGCCGTAGAGGAAGGAGCGCTGCTCGGCGTAGGTGACGGCGGCCAGCACGATCAGGCCCGCCGCCGCGAGCGCCAGCATGCTCGCGATCAGGCGGGCGCGCAGCGAGGACATCAGCCGCGCGGAACCTGCAGCGCGTAGCCCACGCCGCGCACCGTCTTGATCAGCGGCGGCCCGTGCGCGTCGAGCTTGCGGCGCAGGTAGCTGATGTAGGTCTCCAGCACCCGCCCGTCGCCGCCGAAGTCATAGGACCACACGTGGTCCAGCAGCTGCGCCCGGGTGAGCACGCGGCGGGGGTTGAGCATCAGATAGCGCAGCAGCCGGTACTCGGTGGCCGTCAGCTCGATCGGCTCTCCGCCGCATGTCACCTCGTGGGCTTCGTCGTCCAGTTCGAGGTCCTCGAACACAAGCCGGCTGGACTCGGGCGCCGCCTGGCCGGTGCGCCGCAGGATCGTCTTGATGCGCGCCACCAGCTCCTCGAGGCTGAAGGGCTTGGTCATGTAATCGTCCCCCCCGCCGCTCAGGCCCCGCACCTTGTCCTCGGTGGCGTCCCGCGCGGTGAGGAACACGATCGGCACGCTCGCCCGCTGGGCCCCCAGCCGCCGGGCCACCTCGAAGCCCTCCATGTCCGGCAGCATCACGTCGAGCACCATCAGGTGGGGCTTGAAGCTCGCCACCCGCGCCAGCGCCTCCTGGCCGGTGGACGCGCACCTCACCTCGAAACCCTGGAAGCGCAGCGCCATGCTCACCACCTCCGCCAGCGCCGGCTCGTCGTCCACCACCAGCACCCGGTGGGCGCCCTCGCCACTCATCCTCCGGCCCTTCCCCGCGTGCTCATGAGGCGAGAATCGAGCATCCGCCTGAAGTATGCCTTCACGAACCCTGGGAATCTCCTGAGAGTCGCCTGGGCGAATCCGGTTGCGCGGCGCGCCGTCCGGGTATTTGGGAGACATGGAGGCAGGCAAGCGCAAGCGGGCGATCCTCGCCACCGGCGTCCTCTGGGCGCTGCTCGCGGCCCCCACCGCCCGGGCAGCCTTCGGCGTGCAGGAACGCAACTTCGAAGCGGGCACCTGCGTGAACGCCTCCTGCACCTATGAAAGCGTCGAGCACGACCATGCCGAAGCGTTCACCCAGGCCGCCGGCCATCCCCCGTGGGGCATCACCGGCTTTGAACTGAACCACCGTCAGGGCCTGCTGGGATCAGAACCGGAAGGAGCCATCCGGCGGGTGCGCGTGGACGTGCCTCCGGGCCTCGCCGCCGACCCGCAGGCGCTGCCCACGTGCGAGCCCTCGGTTTTCGAAGCCGGCAAATGCCCTGCGAGCGCGAAAGTGGGCACCACCGAAATGACCGCCTTCGTGCTCACCTCCGACATCACGATCGCCGGCAACGTCTACAACCTGCCCCCCTCCCCCGGCCTGCCGCTGCGCTTCGGCATCGAAGTAGCCCCGCTCGCGCCGCTGGTGGCGCCCGTGCGCCTGTACCTGGAAGGGCACGACGCATGGAGCAGCGACTACCACGAGTACTTCGAAATCAACGACATCCCCACCGAAGCGGAGGTGCTCGGCGGCGTCAAAGCGCCGCTTGAGGTGCTCAAGAGCAAGCTGCTGTTCGACGGCCGCGCCGGTCAGGGAAACTTCCTCACCCTTCCCAGCGTCTGCTCCACCTCCACGGAATCCCACCTCGAAGTGGAATCCTGGGAAGGCCAGGTCTCCCGCACCCAGACACACACCCCCGTGGGCGTGGAGGGCTGCCAGAACGTTCCCTTCGCCCCCACCGTCACCCTCGCCCCCGAAACCGCCGCCGCGGACGCAACCGACGGCGCCAGCGTGCGCATCGACGTGCCCCAGCGAACCGGCCCGGAGGAGATCGACGACGCCGACGCGCGCGACATCCACGTGACGCTGCCCGAAGGCATGACCCTGAACCCCTCCG
>DATJVV010000177.1:0-5950 GCA_035501635.1 Solirubrobacteraceae bacterium
GAATTTGGCGATCGCCTGGGCGGGGGTGGCGCCGTCGAGCACCGCGAGGGTGCGGGCCATGGTGACGCTGACTGGCCCGGACTTGGCGATCCTGGCGATGTCGGCCTTGGAGGCGCTCGCGCCGCTGGCGCCGCCCGCGCCGCTGGCGCCGGCGCTCGAGCCTTCGGCGGAGCTGAGTCCGTTGGAGTTGAAGAACTTGGCGCTGCAGCCGGGCGCGGGTGTGAGCGCGTAGGTGAGACAGGCGTTGCCGATGGCTTCCGCGCGCAGGAAGTGGCCGAGTGCGTCGTAGCCGTTGGTGGTGCCGGTGCCCAGGAAGATGAAGTCCAGGATGCGCTCCAGGCCGCCGGTGTCGCGCAGGCTGGTGAACAGTTCGGAGAGGCTCGAGCTGAACGGATAGGCGGCGGCGCCGGTCTTCTTGGCCTGGGCCAGCAGCGGCTGCAGGGCCACCAGGGCGGGGCCGGTGATCTTGGTGCTCTTGCCGAGGCTCTTGAAGAAGGCGTCGGAGCTCTGTGCGAAGGGGGCGATGCTGGTGAACAGCTGGTTGATGCCCGGAGCCGCGGAGTGCAGGGCGGTGAAGGTGGGGATGGTCTGCTCGGCGAGCCCTTCGAAGCGTTCCATCGCCGGGCCCAGCTGTTCGAGGAACCCGGGCAGGGCGGCGAGGTTCTGGGCGATGGCGCCCCGCTGGTTGGCGCTGGCGCGGGCCACGGTGTCGCTCTGGACGATGAAGTTGGTGATCTGTTCCTTGACCTTCGCCACCGGCTGCAGGGCCGTGTCGGAGTCCACCGCCAGTTTCGTGAGCAGCTTGTTCTGGCGGGCGAGGATGGCGAGGATCTTGTCCAGTTCGCGCAGCGCGGGATTGGCCCGGCGGATCACCGCGTTGAGGTCGCTGCCCCGGCCGGCGAGGCCAGCGCCGAGTTCGTTGATGATGATCGTGAACCGCTGGCGCACGGGCAGGCGGTTGATGTCGTTGAGCAGGTCCGTGTCAACGGGGCTGGAGGTGTTGGTGACCGGCAGCAGATATTCGCCGGCGCCTTCGCTGCCGCTCGGGATCCGCCTCAGGGAGGGCGGCGGCGGGGTGCCTTCGGGACGGGGCTGGGTGGGCAGGCAGTTGACGAACTTCTCCCCGATCAGCGCCTCCGGTTCGATCGTGCAGCTGGCGTCCGTGCGGAAGTTCTGAAAGCCCGGGTTTTCGATGTGCAGCACCACCGCCGCCTTCTGGGAGGGCGTGGGCGTGACGGCGCCCACCACGCCCACCTTCACGCCGTCCACCTTCACGTCCTCGCCCGGGATGATGTTGGCGGCGTCGTCGAAGATGGCCCGCACCGAGTAGCCCCCGCCGCCGCCGCCCGCCGCGGTGGCCACGAGCACGGCCACCAGCAGCGCCACCGCGCAGAGAGCCCCGACGGCGATCGCCGCCCCCCTCCTCCTGCTGCCGCTGGTCTGGCTCAACCGATCCTTCCTCGCCTTCAACAGCGATCAGGGCGACCCCATTCCCAGTGGATGGAGCCGCCCCTCTCGCCTTCCCTCCGGCGGGCAGAGCCCGCCGCCGATGTTTATGGCTACTTCTTAGGGCATGGTGCCTTCGTGGTGACCGTCACGGTTTCGGCGGGGATGCCGAATTCGCGTTCGCCGCCGTAGCTGCCGCCGAAGATCAGTTCGGCCTTGACCGGGAAGCCGCCCTTCGGGCACTTCTTGGGCAGGGTGCCGTAGGAGATCAGCTTCTTGCCCTTCTTGATCGCCGCGCCCACCTTGATCTTGATGGACTTCGCGGACGCGAGCGCGGCTCCGGGCACCGTGGAGATGGCGGGCACCAGCGTCTGCAGCTCCAGCCCGTAGGGCGCCTTGTTGTAGTTGACGAATTTCCCGGCCGAGACGAATTCCAGCGACACCGGGCTGCTGCCCTTCACGAAGAACAGCAGGCCGCCGCCGGGCCTGAAGAACGCCTGCAGGGTGGCCGGCTCCTGGACACGTTCGCTGCCGAAGCTCACTTCGCCGAGCGCGTTGCCGATCGGGCTCGCGACCGCGTTGCTCTTGCAGCCGGTGGGACCGGTGTTCTTGAGGACTTCTTCCGAGCAGCTGCCGAACCCGGCGGAGCTGATCTTCACGCCGGCGGGCTCGTAGAAGTTCACGGCCGCCAGCGGCGCGATGCCCCCGCTGGGGTTCTCGGGCGTGGCGCCATAGCCGGAGCCGGAGATCTGGAATTCGGCTTCCTGGGCGGCGCCAGCGCCGAGGATGTTGCCGGTGCCCGGCCAGGTGCCGCCGCCGGGCTTGGGGATGGGGACCGCCTTGGTCTTGAACGTGACCGTGGGCGCCGCCGAAGCTACGCTCGTCAGGCCCAGGACAGCGAGGGCGACCAGGGCCAGACAGGTGGATGCTCTGCGCATCAGGTATCTCTCCTCTGTTTGATGTACAGCTCCGCCTCGATCCGGGTAGCTCCGGAACCATGCCGGTCCGGCGTCATCGAGATCCCCGACGACCCGCGCCGGGGAACAGTGGCGATTGGTTTACAGCTCAACGATACCCACCATGCACGACACCTGCAACGCCGAACGCGCCGCTGGGCGTGGGCCTGCACCCTCGGCCGCCCGGTCGCGAGTCTCGGCAGGCGCCTCCCCGCGCCAGACCATCCCACGGTGTGATCAGATTTGATCTTGCCGAATACTGACCCTCAGGTCGAGGCTCAGGCCGAGAGCTCGAGCTGCTCGCCGCCGTAGCGCACGCCCAGGGGCTCGAGGATCACCTCGCGGGGGCCCTCCTCCACCGCTCCCGCAAGCCAAGCCTTCAGGCTCAGACGGGAGGCGACCTCCACGATGTCCGCGGCGGATCCCCTGGGGGCGTAGAGGGCCAGGCCGGCGCCCATGTTGAAGGTGCGGTGGGCCTCCTCGGGGTCCATGTCCGCCTGGGCCGCCAGGAAGCTCAGCACCTCGGGCACCTCCTCGGGAAGCTTTGAGATGCGATAGCGAAGGTCCACCGGCCGGCGCATCAGCTTGAGCAGGCCGTGGCCGGTGATGTGGCTGATGTAGGTCAGCGGTATCCGCTGGGCCAGCAGCTCCCTGATGAGGCCCACGTACATCGTCGAGGGCTCCAGCAGCGCCGCCCCGAAGGTGGCCCCGCCGGGCATGGGCGTGGCGTAGCCCTCGGGCAGGCGCTCGGCGATCAGCCGCGCCAGGGAGGCCCCGTTGGCGTGCAGGCCGCTGGAGGCCACCAGCACGATCTCATCGCCCGGCGCGAGCTCTTCGCCGAGGATCGCCGCCCGCCCCCGGGGCACCGCACCCACGGCGGCGCCCGCGAGCTCGATCTCCTGCTCGCTCACCAACCCCGACAGCGAGGGCGACTCGCCGCCGCCCCAGGCGCAGGAGGCGTCCACGCAGGCCCGCCGCCAGCCCTCCACCAGCGAGCGCCCCCGCTCCCCCCGGGCGTACCAGCGGGAGGAGCCGGTGGCGAAGTAGGCGTTCACCACCAACGGCAGCGCCCCCAGGCAGCAGAGGTCGTTGAGGATGGCGGCCACCGTGTCGTAGGCCACGTCCGCGAACCGGTCGATGCCCTGGCGCTCGAGCACCTGGCGGGCGATCATGGACTTGGTGCCGAGGCCCTCCACCACGAACGCGAACGTGCGGCCCGCCAGCTCGAACGCGAACGCGGGCTCCCCCCGGGAGGCGTCGATCGCCCGGGCGCCCCCGGCGGCCATCAGGGAGGACGTGGACAGCGCCAGGCTCATGGCCGCCCGCTTGGCCTCGTCGAGGGCCTCGTAATCCACCCCCGCCGCCTCGTAGCCGCCTCCCCGCCCGGTCATCGCTGCACGGCTCCCCGCCCCGTCATCGCTCCGCCATCCGCTCGCTCATGGGGGATGATGCTACGGCCCTTCCCCGAGGGATCCCCGAAGCCACCCCCGCGCGCGCACGCGCACGCACGCGCGGGCCCTCCTATTCGAAGGACAATCACCAGCAAGCCACGCAATCACGAGCAAGCCACCAGGGAGAGGATCGCCATGGACTTCGAGCACAGCCAACGCAGCCGGGACCTCAGCGAGCGGCTCAGGGCGTTCATGGACGAGCACGTGTACCCCGCCGAGCCGATCTACGAGCGCCAGCTGCTCGAGTCCGGGGACCCCCACCACCAGCCGGCCATCATGGAGGAGCTCAAGGTCATCGCCAGGGAGCGGGGCCTGTGGAACATGTTCCTGCCCGACCCCACCGACGGGGCGGGACTGTCGAACCTCGACTACGCCCCCCTGGCGGAGATCCTCGGCCGCTCCCACATCGCCTCGGAGGCCTGCAACTGCTCCGCGCCGGACACCGGCAACATGGAGGTGCTCCACCTGTTCGCCACTCCAGAGCAGCGCGAGCGCTGGCTGGTGCCCCTGCTGGACGGGGAGATCCGCTCGGCGTTCGCCATGACCGAGCCCGAGGTGGCCTCCTCGGACGCCACCAACATCCGCCTGTCCATCGCCCGCGACGGCGACTCCTACGTGCTCAACGGCCGCAAGTGGTGGACCTCAAACGCCCTGCATCCCCACTGCCGCATCCTCATCGTGATGGGCGCCACCGCCCGCGAGGGCTCCGACGCTCCCCCCCACCGCCGCCAGAGCATGATCCTCGTGCCCCTCCCCACTCCCGGCGTCACCATCCTGCGGGGCCTGCCCGTGTTCGGCTACCAGGACCAGGAGGGCCACGCGGAAATCCTCTTTCAGGACGTGCGCGTGCCCGCCGAGAACCTCATCGCGGGCGAGGGCGACGGCTTCATGATCGCCCAGGCCCGCCTGGGCCCCGGACGCATCCACCACTGCATGCGCGCCATCGGCGCCGCCGAGCGGGCCCTGGAGGCGATGTGCGAACGAGCCGTCTCCCGCACCACCTTCGGCGCCCCGCTCGCCACCCGCGCGAACATCCAGGACTGGATCGCGGAGTCCCGCGTGGACATCGAGATGGCCCGCCTGCTGGTGCTCAAGGCCGCCTGGCTGATGGACACCGTGGGCAACCGCAACGCCCGCACGGAGATCGCCGCCATCAAGGTCGCCGCCCCCAACATCGCCCTGCGCGTGATCGACCGCGCCATCCAGGTCCACGGCGGCGGCGGCGTCTCCGAGGACTTCACCCTCGCCTGGGCCTACGCCCACCTGCGCACCCTCCGCCTCGCCGACGGCCCCGACGAGGTCCACAAGCTGAGCATCGCCCGGCGCGAGCTGGCGCCGTACACGCCCAGCCCGACGGCGGAGGGCGGCTGACACACACCCGGCGGGTCGTATGGAACCCGAGAGGGAACGGCGCAACGGTGAAAGGGGACAGGTGGTGGGAGTGCTTTTTTGAGCAGTGTACTATATAAGTATATACCAGTATATACTAAGAGGGTACACCATCCAAAAACGACACCCCCCTCCCTCCCCCTCCCTGCACTTCTGACCCCGTTTCGCGGTCCCTCTCAAAAAGCAACACCCGCAACACTCCTCCCGGAGGGGGCTCACCCCGACGCCTTCCCTATCGCCGCAAGCCCGCGGCCAGCTCGGCCACCAGCTCCCCCACCGCAGCAGGGGGATCGTCGGCCTCCCCGGCGGCTCGCACCAGCCGTGTGCCCACGATCACCCCGTCGGCCCCCGCGGCGGCGGCCTGGCGGGCCTGCTCGGGGGTGCTGATCCCAAAGCCCAGGGCCACCGGCACCGCGGTGGCGGCCCTGGCGCGGGCCACCACCTCGGCGAAGCGCTCGGACAGGGCGTCGCGCTCGCCGGTCGTCCCGACCACCGAGACCGTGTACAGAAAGCCCCGCGCCCGCGCCCCGATCGCGGCCAGCCGCTCGGGCGGCGTGGTGGGAGCGACCAGCGGGACCAGGGCCAGGCCGTGGGCGTCGCAGGCCGCCAGCACCTCGTCGGCCTCCTCCAGCGGCAGGTCGGGCACGATCAGCCCGCTGGCGCCGTGCTGGACGAGCGCATCGGCGAAGCGTTCGACTCCGCGGGACA
>DATJVV010000178.1:0-5551 GCA_035501635.1 Solirubrobacteraceae bacterium
CGTTCACCGCCCGGGTGCGCAGCGGCGCGGTCATGGCGAGGCTGTGCAGCAGGTCCACCTCGCGTCCGGCGAGATAGCCGAGCACGCTCAGCTCGGTGAGCGCCTTGGTCCCGCGCCTGCCCAGCAGTGGATGGGTCACCAGCGGGACATCCGTCCAACCCTGCTCCTGCAGGTAGCGGCGGCCCCCGGGACTGCAGTAGACACGAAAGCTCGTCTGCGGCGCGAGACTCGCGAGCTGCGGCACCAGCTCCCGCAGATAGGTCTCCACGCCGCCCATGCGCGGCTCCAGGAACACGGCGTTTATCCCGATCCGGGGAGGGAGCGCGTCGCTGTCCATGTGAGCGGCACCGTAGCGCGCCGCTCACGCATCATCGGCGTGCCGGGAGCGCGCATGGATAAGGTTTGCCGGCCCGCGCGGTCCCCATCATGCAGCCTCCCGACCTTTTCAAGCTCACCGCAGGGCAGAAGCTGAAGCTGCTCGGCTGGGCGCGGTGGCTGCTGTGGCTGCCGGTGGCGCTCGCTGCGGCCTACGTCGTGATCATGGCCTTTCAGTACGGCCAGCTTTCGGCGGCGATCAACCTGAGCGGCGACTCCGCGTCGGCGCTGATGCTCGGGCAGCTGTTCGATCACGGCCGGGTGACGCTCGGCAACATGGCCTGGTACTCGGTGCTGCTGTTCGAGCTGTGGACCCGCTGGCTGCCGGCGCACCGCCAGATCTGGGAGGCGACGCCCTGGGCGCTGGTGCTGGGGGCGGCGGGGCTGATCGGCTGGGCCACCGGGCGCCTGGCGGGCCGCTGGGCGGGAGCGATGAGCGCCGTGCTGGTGGTCTGCGCCGGACCGGGCGCGTTGCTGTGGCTGCTGCCGCTGAACGCCCACGGCGCCACCTGGTTCTCGGTCGCGGTGCTCGCGGCGTGGCTGGTAGCGCTGAGCACCCGCGAGCTCAGCTCGCGTATGGCCGCGCTGGGGATCGTGCTGGTCGGCGTGGTGTGCGGCGCGAACGGGATCTCCGACGACACCCTGCTGATCTGCGGCTGGCTGCCGTTCGTGCTCGTCGGTGGGTTGGTCGTGGCGTTCGAGGCGCCGGGGCGCAGGGGCCGGATCCTCGCGTGCATGGCGGGGACGGCGTTCGTCGGCGGCCTTGCGGCGGTGGCGCTGCGTCTCTTCATGGACGGGCTCGACGTTCACCGCGAGGCGGTCAACGTGATCACGTTCGTGGGCTCGGGCGGCCTGGGCACGACCTTCAGGTGGCTGATCCAGGGCATCGCGATCCTCGGCGACGGCTCGTTCTTCGGCCAGCAGCTGGGGTTGACCTCGGGACTCGAGTTCGTCTGCGCGGCGATGACGATCGTTGCGTGCGTGGCCGTGCAGCGGATGGCATGGACCTCGGCGTTTCGCCGGCGTCCCGCCGCCGGAGCCACGCCGCGGCTGGCGAGCGGCTGGCGGGTGTACATGGCGTTCTGGGCCGCCAGCTCACTGCTCGTCGCCCTCTCCTACGTGTCGAACTCCCAGACCGAACCCGGCAACCTCGCCTTCGACCGCTACCTCGTGGGCGCGATCTACGCGGTCGCGGCCGTGGTTCCGCTGCTTGCCGCGCGCGGGCCCGCATGGCGCGGGCTGGTGTTCGCGGGGGTGATGGTGTTCGCGCTGACCGGTGTGCTCACGCGCGCGCAGCGCACGCTGCTGCGTCCCCAGGAAATGGTGTCCTCGCCGACCGACGTGATCGCCAACGAGGTTCTCTCCGAGGCCAGGCGGCTTCACCTCAAGACCGGCTACGCCGGCTACTGGGACGCGGCGCCTATCACCGTTGCCGCCCGCTTCGGGGTCCACGTCTATCCCGTCTTCACCTGCGCGGCAACGATCTGCCCGAACCACGAGCACGTCATCAGCAGCTGGTACAAGCCGCGTCCGGAACGAAGCTTCCTGATCGTCGACCCCTCTGAGGCCTTCGTCCAGAGCGCTCCCGCCGGTCTGGGACGCCCCACGGCGGTGATTCCGCTGACGATTGTGACGATGTACGTCTACCCCTACGACATCGCCTCGCGCCTGACCACGGGCGAATGCCCGTCGGGCTGCTGAGGCAAGACGCTCTTCGCGTCCCAAGACGCTCTTCGCGTCCCTGTAGTCTCCCGTCCGTGGCAAGGAGTCCGGCCGAAGCGATCAGCGCCCGGGCCGCTCCGGTCGAGCGGCCGCGCAGGATCTCGGGATTGTGGCTGTGGGCTCCGCTGGCGCTGGCGGGCGCCTACCTGATCGCGCTGCTGGTCCAGTTTCAGCAGATCGTCGCGGCTACCTATCTCGATGCCGACGCCGCTTCAGCGCCGGTGATCGGGCAGCTGTACGGAGGCTCGCCGCCGCATCGCGAGGTGGTACTGGGCCAGATGGCCTGGTTCTCGACGCTGATGTTCGAGCTCGCCACCCGCTGGCTGCCCCTGCACCGGCAGATCTGGGAGGCGGCGCCATACGCGATGGCGCTCGCCTCGGCGGCGCTGATCGCCTGGGGTCTGTGGCGCATCGCCGGACGGTGGGCGGCGATGATCGGCGGCACGCTCGTGGTGTGCGCGGCGCCCCACACGCTGCACCTGCTGTTCTCGCTGAACGACCACTCGCCCACCTGGTTCTCGCTGGCGCTGCTGGGGGCGCTGCTTGTGATCGCCGAGCGCAGTGCGGGCGAACTGGGGGTCTTGCGCAGCACCCTGCTGGCGGTCGCGGTCGGTGCGATCGTGGGCGCGAACATGGCCTCCGACACCCTGCTGATCGGCGCCGGCGCGGTCCCGGCCCTGCTGGCGGTGGCGACGGCGAGCGTGCTGCCCGGCGCCGGCGTGGGCCGGCCCGCGCTCAGGCTGGTGCTCGCCACGACGGCCGTAGCGGCAGTGGCCGCCGTGTTGACGCGCCTGCTCATGCACCACGAGAACGTCACCGTCCCCGCCAACATCACCCACACCGGGCTGGCGAGCGCGGAAGCGGTGACGAGCAACTTCAAGCTCTGGTGGCAGTCGATCGCCGTGCTCGGCAACGGTGAATTCTTCGGCCAGTCGCTTGGGTTCACCGCGGGGCTGCAGGTGATGTGCGCCGGCCTGGCGCTGCTCGTGGTGATCGTGCTCGTGCCGCGCATCGCCTGGCGCGAGCTGATGGGCGCCTTGGGCGTGCGGGCGAGGGACGGACAGGCGGACGCAAACGAACGCCGGCCGGCGCCGAGCGCCGCCGGAGCGCAGGCAGCCGCGAGCGGCTTCGACGAGCGGGCGCCGCGACTCGCCTGGTGCATTTTCTGGGGTTCCTCGGCGTTCCTGCTGTCGATCGGCTTCATCGTCAGCTCCACGCCCGTTGACATCAACTCCGACCGCTACCTGGTGGGCTTGATCTACGCGGCGGCGGCGCTCGTGCCGCTGCTGGCCGGCGCGAGCATCGTGCGCCGGGCGGCGATCTCGGCGGGTGCGGCCGTATTCGCGGTCACCGGCTTGATCACCCTCGCGCAGGGACAGCCGACGGCGAACGTCACCAACGCGCCCTCCGGCTATGTCGCCGGCCAGGTGGCCCGCATCGCCGCTCGCGAACACCTCACCGTCGGCTACGCCGGCTACTGGGACGCGGCGCCGCTCACCTGGGAGACGCACTTCCGTGTGAAGGTCTATCCCGTGCAGGCCTGCGGAGCCAGCCTGTGCAGTTTCGGCATCCACTACATCAGCAGCTGGTACAAGCCCCACCCCGGCCTGCGGACGTTCCTGATCTCAGACCCCGCCACGTCGGTCCCCGCGCCCGCCGTGCCCGAACTCGGCCCGCCCAGCGCCGTCCACCACATCGCGCGGCTGACGATGTACGTCTACCCTTACGACATCGCCGGCAAGCTGCACGAACCGCCGTCCGGGTAGCCTGCTCGACCCCCGCCTCGCTGATACGCTCGGCCCCATGGACCCCTTTGGCCCGTCCACCCCGGCCACGGAGCTGGCGGGTGCGTTGCGTCGCCGGGAGATCTCGGCGGTGGAGCTGCTGGAGACGTGTTTGGCGGCGGTGGACGAGCGAAACCCGGAGCTGAACGCGGTGGTGTGGCGCGACGACGAGCGGGCTCGGGAGGCCGCCCGGGACGCCGACCGGCGCTTGGCGCAGGGCGATCAGGCTCCCTTCCTGGGGGTGCCGATCCCGATCAAGGACCTCACGCCGGTTGCCGGCTGGCCTTTGACCTACGGCTCGGCGGGGGCGCCGGAGGGTCCCAGCGAGACCGGCGAGGTGGTGGTGGAGGCGCTGGCGGACGCCGGCTTCGTGCTGTGCGGACGCACCAACACGCCGGAGTTCGGCCTGATCACCGCGGCGGAGAACAGCCGTTACGGCGTCACCCGCAACCCGTGGGACACGAGCCGCTCTCCAGGCGGCTCCAGCGGGGGCGCCGGCGCGGCGGTGGCGGGGGGCATGTTCCCGCTGGCCCACGGCAACGACGGCGGCGGCTCGATCCGCATCCCCGCCTCCTACTGCGGCCTGTTCGGCCTGAAGCCCAGCCGCGGACGGGTGCCCCGGCTGGCTCAGAGCTGGCAGGGCAGCGTGGTGGAGGGGGTGCTCACGCGCACGGTGGCGGACTCCGCGGCGGTGCTCGACGCGATCTCAAAGCCCGATCCCCTGGCCTGGTACAACGCGCCCGCTCCCGAGCGCCCGTTCGCCCGCGAGGTGGGCGCGCCCGCGGGCCATCTGCGCATCGGCCTGATGGCCCAGGCTCCACTGGGGCTGCCCACCGCGAGCGAGTGCACCGCCGCGGCCCGCGCGGCGGCGGCGCTGCTGGAGGAGCTCGGCCACGCGGTCAGCGAGGTGGAGGTGCCCACCATCTCCGAAGAGCTCACCCCCGCCTTCATCGTCCTCGCCCAGGCGGGCCTCGGCGAGTACGAGCACATCGACTGGGAGCGGGTGGAGCCACACATCGCCCACCAGCGCCGCCTCGGCGACGAGCTCGCCGCCAACGACTATGTGCTCGCCGGCCATCGCCTCGAGCTGGTCAGCCGCCGGGAGGTGGCCCGCTGGGGCCGGGACTTCGACGTGCTGCTCACCCCCACCGCCGCGATCGAGCCCCCGCCCGCGGGCGCCATCCTCGCCGCCCAGCACGCCACCCCCGACCAGCCGGTGGCGGAGGTGGTGGGCAGCGTGTGCTTCACCGCCTTCGGCAACGTCACCGGCCTGCCCGCCGCCAGCCTGCCCCTGCACTGGACCGACCAGGACGTCCCCATCGGCGTTCAGCTCGTTGCCGGCCCCTGGCGGGAGGCCACCCTGATCCGTCTCGCCTCTCAGCTGGAAGACGCCAGCCCCTGGCGCGCGCGCCGGCCGGCGCTGGTTCACGCGGGCTGAACCGAGTCGCTCGCGCCGCCTGCGGGCCAGTGGCACCCGGTAGCCTCTCCCCCATGCGCTTCGCGGTGAAGTTCCTGGGCTGCAAGGTCTCCCAGGCGGACGTGATGCTCGCGCGGCGGGCGCTGCTGGCGGCGGGCCACGAGGAGGCGCCGGAGGGGGAGGCGCAGCTGCACGTGGTGAACACCTGCTGCATCACGCGGGAGGCCGAGGCGAAGTCGCGCCAGTCGGTGAG
>DATJVV010000179.1:0-2796 GCA_035501635.1 Solirubrobacteraceae bacterium
GCGATCAGCGCGCCGCGCTCCTCGGCGGGCTCGAGCACCCGCCACAGGCCGTGCAGGACGCCGGCGAGGATCGCCAGCGCCACCAGCCCCTCCACGCCGTGCCCCAGCGGCGCGCCGGAGTAGCCCGTGAGGTAGTACCGCGGGGCCGCCTGCAGGCGACTGGCGAGCGCCCAGCGCCCGATCCACTGGGTGCCGTGGCCGCCCTGGGCGGCGATCAACGGCACCAGTGCGAGCCCCACCAGCGCCAGCGCCCCCAGCGCCGGCAGCGCCGCCCGGCGGCTGGCGCGATCCCACGCCAGCCACAGCCCCATCGGCACGAGCAGGAACACGGCGAAGTAGTGGCTGAGCAGCGCCAGCGCGCCGGCGAGGACGAACAGCGCCATGCGTCCCCGTGTGGGCCTGGCCAGGGCGCGCAGGAAGCAGAGCATCGCCAGCGCCGCCGCGAGCACGAACAGCCCATACGCCCGCGCCTCCTGGGAGTACCACACCAGCAGCGGGTTGAAGGTCACGAGCGCCGCCGTCGCGATCGCGCTCGCGCGCCGGCCGGTGAGCTCGCGTCCGATCGCCCACGCCACCGGCACCGTGAGCGTTCCCGCCAGGGCGCAGGGCCAGCGCAGCGCCACCTCGCCGGTGCCGAGCACGCGGGAGTCCGCCCACGCCAGCAGGTACCACAGCGGCGGTGTGTTCTCGGTGTGCACCACCGCGTGCAGCGTCCCGGAGAGGCTCGCGTGCAGCACGTGCACGGGGGTGAACGCCTCGTCGTACCAGAAGCTCTGCAGATCGAGCGTTGCGAAGCGCAGGCCCGCGGCGATCAGCGTGAGCGCCGCCAGCGGCCACCATCCCGGCAGCCGACCAGCCCGCGCGGCGCTCGCCCCCGCGGCGCCCGCGGGCGCCGGCGCGCCGGCGCTCAGCGCGGACATCTCCCCTCCCCCGCCTGCCCGAAGCAGCCGTAGCGCCTCCCGCGCACGTCCTGTTCCAGTTTGGGCGGCAGGTACCAGCCGCCGTGCACCGCGCGCCTGCCGTTCACCACCGGCCCCCAGATCGCCAGGCAGATCTGCGTCCGGCTCTGGGGGGCGCCGGGCGCGGTGTTGCCGCACACCACCTCCCGCTCGCCGCCTTCGCCCAGCAGCCGCTGGTCGATCGCGAGGTTGTGGTAGTCGTGGCCGGTGTAGGCTCGCCAGGCCCGCTCGTCGGCGATCAGCCGCTGGTTGATGTGCACCTGGCGGTGCACGTCGGCGATCGTGGCCAGCGCCAGCAGCATGCCGGCGAGCACCAGCAGCGTGGTCTCGATCAGGCGCACGCGGCTCATTGCACGGGCGCGAACAGCGGCGAGGTCTGGTGCACGAGGAACAGCGCCTGCACGAACAGCGTCGCCCACAACAGGCGCCGGTCGCGCGTCATCACCGCCAGCGGCAGCGGCCACAGGATGTACCACGCCAGCAGCCAGGTGCTGGTTACCGAGATCGCCAGCAGCGCCCAGCCCGAGGCGGCCACCCAGTCATAGCCCCGCCAGGTCCGCCACAGCAAATGCAGCACGATCAGCACGAGCGCCGCCTTGAGCAGGTCGTGGTCGGCGGGGAACACCCCCGGCTTGCCGGCCAGATGGGCCAGCTCGGTGGGGAAGCTGTCGGTGGAGACGAACGCCGAGTCGCGGTTCAGCGCCGAGACGATGTTCACGCCGTGCACGCCGAAGGCCAGGTAGGCCACCAGGGCGCCGAGCGCCAGCGCCGCGAGCGCCCCGTACACCGCCGCGGAGCGCCGGCGGGCGAGCACCATGAACGGCAGCAGCACCGCCACCGTCGCCTTCACCAGCGCCCCCGCCACCACCGCGGCGCCGGCGAGCGCGTCGCGGTCGGCCAGCGTGAGCGCCACCGCGCCGGTCATCAGCGCGAGCATGATCAGGTCGTTGTGGGCGCCGCCCAGGCCGTAGATCACGTACAGCGGGTTGGCGCCCACCGCCAGCAGCGCGAACACGGGGTCCAGCGCCAGGCGCCGCGCCACCTGCCAGGTCAGCGCGAGCGTCCCCAGGCTCGCCAGCAGCGCGTACACCTTCATGCCCCACAGCGCCCCCACCACCCCGAGCAGACCGAGGGGATAGCTGAGCAGCGTGTACAGCGGCCCGTAGGCGGTCTCCACCTTCAGCCAGTCCTGGCCGACGTAGCGGAACACCGGATCGCCGGAGATCGCGTCGGGGCCGTGCAGGTAGGGGTTGATGCCGTGCACCACCCCCATGCGCGCGTAGGCGATGTAGCTGAACACGTCGGTGGATATCAGGATCGGCCCCACGAACACGATCAGCTCGAGCGCCAGCACGAGCGCGAGCGCCCAGCGAAACCGGCGCCGCTCCCCGCCCGCGAGCGCGAGCGCGCCCTCGCGCGGACGAACCGCTCCTTCCCCCTCCGCGCCCGGCGCCAGCGGCCTGCGCGCCAGCCAGATCAGCACACCGTAGGCCACTGCGAACGCGAAAATCGCGATCAGGAACGTGCGATAGCCCAGGCGCTCGCCCCCCAACGAGGCCATCCAGGCGGCGATCCGCGGCGATTTGGGCGCCAACGGCGAGTGCAGCAGGGAGGCGTCGAGCACGATCTCGACGGCCGCCGCCACCATCACCAGGCCGCACACGACCGCCAGCGGCGCGCGCCAGGCGCGTGTGGGGACGCCGGAGCGAGGCCGCACGGACGCCGGCCGCGCGTCCGCGGCGAGGGCGGGCCGCGCCCCGGCCCCTACAGCGCCGTCCAAACCGTCTTGCTCTCCAGGTAGGCGTCCAGGCCGTCGTGGCCGTGCTCGCGTCCCAGC
>DATJVV010000180.1:0-4155 GCA_035501635.1 Solirubrobacteraceae bacterium
AACGGCGAAAGCATGGGCGGCTACCGCCAGGGGGCCAAAGGGGGCGACGCGGTGCTGCAGACACTCGGGCCCTTCGACGGCGTGTGGGGCCACCCGGCGGCATACGGCGGGCAGGGCGGCTGGGTGTACGTGCTGGAGAGCGCCGGCGGGGGTTTTCTGCGGGCGCTCGGCTACGGGCTGAACGGCAAAGGGGAACCGGCGCTCAGCTCGGTGGCCACGAGCTCCGAATCCTTCGGCTACACATCGGGCTCGCCGCTGGTGACGAGCAATGGCACGAGCGCGGGCAGCGCGGTGGTGTGGGTTGTGTACGCGAGCGGGCCCGATGGCAAACGGGGTCAGCTGCGCGCCTACTCCGCGAGCCCGAGCGGGGCGACGCTGCCGCTGCTCTACTCCCACTCGATCGGCACCGCCGCGAAGTTCGCGGTGCCCACCGCGGCGGAAGGACGCGTGTACGTGGGCACGCGCTCGGGCAGGCTGATCGCCTTCGGCGCGCGTGGCGGCGCGGCGGCGCAGGCGCCGCCCGCGGAACTGGGCTCGGTGCCGGTGGGCGAAAGCGAGACCTCCACGGTGTCGGTGTCGGCGAGCAGGGAAGTGACGGTCACGGGGCCGGTGAGCGCGGCGGGCGAACAGAGCGACGCGAGCGCGGAAGAAGTGCGCGAAGCCGAAGAAGCCGAAGCGGAAGCGAGCGCCGCCTCCGTGCACGAGAAGCGGCCGCGGCGCACGGCGGGACCCACCAGGATCCCGCCCTCGGGCGGCACGAAGCTCGCGGGCGGCGTGATCGTGGTGCGCCAGCCGCGCGTGGGCAGCGCGATCGCGACGGGGGCCACGCTTCGCCTGCGGGTCACCTTCCGCCCGCGCAGGCCCGGGCCGGTGGTGGGCGAGCTGCTGATCCACACCAGCGCGGGCACGCTCGCGGTGAGCCTCTCCGGCTATGGCACCGCGCGGGGGCTCGCGCTGTCCGCGCCGCCGCTTGCCTTTCACACGATCGCCGCCGGGATGGGCGGCAAGACGCTGGAGGTGACCTTCGCCAACTCCTGGAACCGGCCCGAGCGGCTCACCGGCGTGCGCCTGCCCCGTGGCCCCTACGTCGTGAGCGGCCTGCCGGCGCCGGGCACGGTGCTCCAGCCCCGCCAGGCGATCACCGCCTCGGTGCGCTTTCACCCCCGCCGTGCCGGCCGCTATCCGGCGCGGCTGGGCCTGGTGGTGGACGGGCGCACCACCTGGATCCCGATCTCCGGCGCGGCGGCCAGCGGCCACGCGCGGCTGGTGGCGAGCGCCAGAAGCCTCGACGCGGGCGACGTGAGGGTGGGCCGGTCCAGGACGCTGGAATTCACGCTCGCCGACAGGGGCACGGTGGCGCTCACGATCAGCCGGGCGATCACGCCGCTGGGCGCCTTCACCCCGGTGCTGGCGCTGCCGGAGGGGATCACGATCGAACCGGGCTTTCGCCTGCACCTGAAGGTGCTCTTCCACCCCACCGCGCGCGGGGAGGCCTATGGGGAGTACCGCTTCAACAGCAGCGCCGGGGGCGGCTACACGGTGGTGCGCCTGCGCGGGCGGGGAATTTAGCGGTCCACCGGCCTGGGCGCGAGCGGGCGACGCGGCGCGGGCGCGCGGCGGCTCACGGCGTGCGGCGGCGCAGCGTGAGGGCGCCGGCGGCGAGGGAGGCGAGAGTGAAGGCGATCACGGCGAGAACGTCGGCGGCCATGGCGCCGTCGAGGGGGGCGGGCGCGGTGGCGCGGGCGAGGGCGTCGTAGGCGTAGGTGAGGGGCATCAGCCAGGAGATGGCGTGCAGCCATGGCGCCATCTGGGGGCGGGGCACGAACAGGCCGCAGAGCAGGATCTGGGGGAGCACGAGGGCGGGCATGAACTGGACGGCCTGGAACTCGGTGCGGGCGAAGGCGCTGACGAACAGGCCGAGGGCCATGCCGAGCAGGGCGTTGGCGATGGCCAGCAGCCCCACGAGCCAGGCGCCGTGGGCGGCGTCCAGGCCGAGGATGGCGAAGCCGACGGTGCAGACGATCAGGGCCTGGAGGGCGGCGAGGAGGCCGAAGGCGAGGCCGTAGCCGAACAGGATGTCGGCCCTGGCGACGGGCAGGCTCATGAGGCGCTCGAGGGTGCCGGTGGTGCGCTCGCGGAGCATGGCGATGGAGGTGACGAGGAACATGACGATGAAGGGGAACAGGCCGCAGAGCGGGGCGCCGATCTTCTGGAAGGTGCGGGGCTGGCCTTCGAAGAGGAAGTAGAGGAGGACGAGCAGTCCGGTGGGCACCGCCAGCAGCAGGGCGATGGTGCGGGGGTCGCGGCGGATCTGCCACAGCACGCGCCGGGCGGTGGCGAGCGTGGCGGGGCGGCTCATGCGCCGGGCGCGGCTTCGCGCTGGGATCGTTCGATGATCGCGAGGAAGGCCTGGCCGAGATCCTCCCTGCCGGTCCGGCGGCGCAGCTGCTGGGGCGTGAGGTGCTCGAGCAGGGCTCCCTCGCGCATCAGCAGCAGCGAGTCGCACTCCCTGGCCTCGTCCATCACGTGGCTGGAGATCAGCAGGGTGGCGCCCGCGCGGGCGAGCTCGCGAAAGGACGCCCACAGTTCGGCGCGCAGGACCGGGTCCAGGCCGACGGTGGGCTCGTCGAGCACGAGCAGCTCGGGTGCGCCCAGCAGGGCGCTGGCGAGGGAGACGCGCGAGCGCTCGCCGCCGGAGAGCGAGCCCACCACCTGATCCTCGCGGCCGTGCAGGCCGACGGTGCGAATCGTCTGGGCGACGCGCGCGCGGCTCACGCCGAGCACGGCGGCGAAGTAGCGGAGGTTCTCGGCGATGCTCAGGTCGGAGTAGACCGAGGGGGCCTGGGTGACGTAGCCCACGCGACGGCGCAGCCGGGGCGTGCCGGCCGGTTCTCCCAGCACCGTGACCCTGCCGGCGGCCACCACCTGGACGCCGACGATGGCGCGCATCAACGTGGACTTGCCACAACCGCTTGGCCCGAGCAGGCCGGTGACCGTGCCGCGGGCGACGGTGAGGGAGAGCCCGTGAATCACCTCGCGGCCGCCGCGCTGCACCACCAGATCCTGCACGGCGATCGCCTCGGCGTCGCGCACAGGACGATTCTATTCGGCCGGGCGCGCATCTCCCGGCGGCGCTCGCAGCCGCCGTCGCCGGGCTTCGTGGCCAATATCAGAAGAATAATTCTCTTATTTCGGCTTATAGGCGATATATTGCGGACATGTCCACCAGACCGCGCCCATACTCGCCGTATGCCGCGGAGGCGGCGCTGCTGCTGGGCGCCCAGATTCGCCTGGCGCGGCGGGAGCGGCGCTGGTCACAGCAGGAGCTGGCGGAGCGGATCGGCGTCACGGCGAGAACCGTCTCGAAGATCGAGCACGGGGAGCTGAGCGTGAGCCTCGGGGGCGCGTTCGAGGCGGCGGCTCTGCTCGGGGTGGGGCTGCTCGGCGTGGAGCGTTCGCGGCTGGGCGACGAGCTCGACCGGGTGCGGGCACGCGGCGCGCTGCTCTCGCGACCCTCGCGCCGAGGCGATGGTCCGCACGATGACTTCTGAGCGGGGAAGAGATGGCGAGCGCTGAGCCGGGCGAGGCGTTCGTGTGGGTCTGGCTGCCGGGCGCCGAGGAGCCCGTGGTGGCGGGGCGCCTGGAGGCGAGCGGGGGGCTCGTGGAGTTCAACTATGGGCGCAGCTACCTGGAGCGAGGGGACGCGATCGCGCTGTACCTGCCGGAGCTGCCGCTGAGGCGCGGCACGATCGCTCCGCTGGGGGGGCTCACGATGGCCGGGTGCATCAGGGACGCGGGACCGGACAGCTGGGGGCAGAGGGTGGTGATGCGCCACCTGCTCGACGCCGGCGCCGGCGCGGGGGATCCGGCGGAGCTCGGGCCGCTGGCCTATTTGCTGCACTCCGGCTCGGATCGCATCGGGGCGCTCGACTTCCAGGAGCGTTCGGACGTGTACGTGAGCCGGACGGGTACGAGCGCGAGCCTGAGCGAGCTGATGCGGGCGGCGGAGGCGATCGACGAAGGCCGGGCGCTGTCGCGGGCGCTTGACCTCGCGCTGCTGCACGGGAGCTCGATCGGAGGCGCCCGCCCGAAGGCGCTGCTGAGCACGGAGGGCAAGGCCGGCGAGGGGCCGCGGGAGGGCCATGGGCTGATCGC
>DATJVV010000181.1:0-10416 GCA_035501635.1 Solirubrobacteraceae bacterium
ATCTCGGCCCAGTCCTGCGCGTCGGTGCCCCCCGCGCCCGCGTTGACGGTGACCAGCGCGTCGCCGGAGTCGTACGGGCCGGAGAACAGCCGCTGCTCCTCCAGGGCTGCCAGCCGCTCCTCGACCGAGGCGATCTGCTCGTCGACCTCGGCCTGCAGCGAGGCGTCCTCGGCCGCCATCTCGGCCAGGCCGTCGAGGTCCTCGACGTCGGCCTGCAGCGCCCGGAAGCTCTCCAGACGCCTGGATGTGCGCGCGTGCTCGGCGGACACCGCCGCCGCCCGCTCGGCGTCGTCCCAGAAGCCCTGCTCACCCATCCGCGTCTCGAGCGCCGCCAGCCGCTCGGCGAGGGCATCCGGGTCAAAGATAGTCCGCGAGCAGCTTCATCTGCTCACGGATGGCGGCCAGCCGCTGGGGCGTGGACTCGCTGGGCGCGGCGGTTGCCATGCGCTCACGCTATCAGCGCGGCGGGTCGGAGCCGCGATCAGGCTCCATGGCAGCGCTTGAACTTCTTGCCGCTGCCGCACCAGCAGGGGTCGTTGCGGCCGACCTGGTGCTCCTGGTCCACCACGCGCTGCTCCACGGGGGCCACGGCCACCTGTTCGGGCTCGGCGGAGCCGCCGTAGACGCCCGCCCCTTCGCCCACCCCCGCCGCGGCGGCCGCGGCCGCCAGCGCGCCCGCGCCGGCGGTGGCGGCGCCCGAGTAGGTGATCCGGCCGGCCTGGGTGGCGCTGCCGCGGGCGGCGAACGCGGGGATGGGAGGCCCGCCCGCCCCGCCGCCGTTCTCGCCTTCCACGTTGACCTGGACGTTGAAGATCATGCGGGTGTAGTCCGCCCAGATGGAGTTCATGAGGTCGCCGAACAGCTCGAAGGCTTCGTTCTTGTAGGCCACCAGGGGGTCGATCTGGGCGAAGCCCCGCAGGTGGATGCCCTCGCGCAGGTAGTCCATGTCGTAGAGGTGCTCGCGCCAGCGCTCGTCGATGATCTGCAGCAGCAGGAAGCGCTCCAGGGCGCCCGTGAGCTCCTCGCCCAGCTCGGCTTCCCGGGCGTCGTAGCGCTCCGTGGCGAACTCGCAGACGCGGTCGGTGAGGGCCCCCCGATCGGCGGTGCTGGCCTGGAGCTCCTCGGCGGTGAGGTCGGCGGGGAAGAACTGGTTCAGCGCCGTGAAGAGGCCGTCGAGGTCCCAGTCCTCCACGAAGTCCCCGGGCGTGTACTGGGAGACGAGGCGCTCGAGCACCGCCTGCACTTCCTGGCGGGCCTCCTCGCTGATGCTCTTGCCCTCCAGCACCCCGTCCCGGTAGCGGTAGATCACCCGGCGCTGCTCGTTCATGACGTCGTCGTACTCGAGCACCCGTTTGCGGATCAGGAAGTTCTGCTCCTCCACCTTCTTCTGGGCTTTCTCGATCTGCTTGGAGAGCATCCCGGCCTCGATCGGTTCCTCGTTGCCCTCGGCGTCGACCCCGCCGAGTTTGTCGAGGATCCGGTAGATCCGGTCCCCGGCGAACAGCCGCACGAGATCGTCCTCGGCGGAGAGGAAGAAGCGCGACTCCCCCGGGTCCCCCTGGCGGCCGGCGCGGCCGCGCAGCTGGTTGTCGATGCGCCGGGACTCGTGGCGCTCGGTGCCGCAGATGTACAGGCCCCCCGCGGCCATCACCCGCTCGCGGTCGGCCTCCACGCGGGGCTCGATCTCGGGTATCAGCGCCGCCAGGCGCTCCTCGTAGCCTTCGGCGCCGGGGTCGATGCTCTCCCTGGCCAGCTGCTGGCGGGCGAGGTGCTCGGCGTTGCCGCCCAGCTTGATGTCCACGCCCCGGCCCGCCATGTTGGTGGCGATCGTCACCGCCCCGGGCCGGCCGGCCTCCGCGACGATGTCCGCCTCCCGGGCGGCGTGCTCGGGCTTGGCGTTGAGCACCGCGTGGGCGATGCCCCGCTTCTTCAGGCGTTCGGCGAGCAGCTCGGAGACCTCCACGGAGATGGTGCCCACGAGCACCGGCTGGCCGTTCTCGTGGCGGGCGGCGATCTCCCTGACCACCGCGCTCCACTTGCCCTCCTTGGTCTTGTAGACCTGGTCGTTGCGGTCCTCGCGCACCATGGGCATGTTGGTGGGCACCTGCACCACGGGGAGCTCGTAGATCTTCATGAACTCCGTGGCCTCCGTGAGCGCCGTGCCGGTCATGCCGGCGAGCTTCTCGTAGAGGCGGAAGAAGTTCTGGTAGGTGATGGTGGCGAGGGTCTGGTTCTCCTCTTTGACCGCCACCTTCTCCTTGGCCTCCACCGCCTGGTGCAGGCCCTCCGACCAGCGCCTGCCCTCGAGGATGCGCCCGGTGAACTCGTCGATGATGCGCACCTCCCCGTCGATCACCGCGTAGTCCACGTCGCGCTTGTAGAGAGCCTCCGCGCGCAGGGACTGGATGAGGTGGTTCACCAGGTGGCCGTTCTCGGCGCGGTAGAGGTGGTCGATGCCCAGGAAGCGCTCCGCCTTGGCGACGCCCTGCTCGGTGATGGCCACCGTTTTCTGCTTCTCGTCGGTCTCGTAGTCGAAGTCCGCGAGGAACTGCTTCTTCATCCGCGGGTCCATCCCCTCGGGGGTCTGGCCGGCCTTCAGCTGGGGGGCCAGGCGGGCGAACTTCACGTACAGGTCCGCCGCCTGTTCGGGCGCCCCGGAGATGATCAGCGGCGTGCGGGCCTCGTCGATGAGGATGTTGTCCACCTCGTCCACGATCGCGAAGAAGTGGCCCCGCTGGACCTTTTCGGCGAGGTCCTTGGCCATGTTGTCGCGCAGGTAGTCGAAGCCGAACTCCGAGTTGGTGCCGTACACCACGTCACAGGCGTAGGCGGCGTGCTTCTCCTCGTAGTCCTGCATGTTCTGCAGCACTCCCACGCTCACCCCGAGGGCCTCGTAGATGGGGCTCATCCAGGAGGCGTCCCGGCGGGCGAGGTAGTCGTTGACGGTCACCACGTGCACCCCCCGGCGCTGGCCGGCGCGCTCGCCGGCCTCCTGCCCGTGCACCGCCAGGGAGTTCAGCACCACCGGAAGGGTGGCCGTGAGAGTCTTGCCCTCGCCGGTCTTCATCTCGGCGATGCACCCGTCGTGCAGCACCATGCCGCCGATCATCTGCACGTCGAAGTGGCGCATGCCCAGCCGCCGCTTGCCGGTCTCGCGCACGATCGCGAAGCACTCGGGCAGCAGCGCCTCCAGCGACTCCCCGTCGGCGGCGCGCGCGCGGAGCTCGTCCATGCGCTGGCGCAGTTCGGCGTCGCTGTCGTGTTCGAGCTCGGGCTCGAAGGCGTTGATCAGCGCCACCCGCTTCTGGTAGGTCTTGAACTTCTTGGCCTCGCCCGCGTTCAGGGCGCGATCGAGCAGCGATGGAGACACGACCCCAGGTTAGCTGGCCGGCGGCGCCTCGGGCCGCATCACGGCGGCCTCCGCCGCGGCGTGGGCCTCGCGGCGATGGCGTCGCTTGACGCGGTGACGCTTGACCTGGCGGGCGAGCTCTTCGGCGAGCAGCTTGAGCGAGTGATCCATCTCCGGCGAGGCGTCCCGCGCGCGCAGGGTGGCGCCCTTGAGGAACAGCGTGGCCTCGGCCACCTGACGGTCGGCGATGGAGGGGTTTCGCTCCTCGTAGATCTCCACCTCGAGCCTCGCGAGCTCGGAGACCTGCTCGGAGACCTTGCGCAGCCGCCGCTCCAGGCGCTCGCGCAGCTCGTCGGTGACCGGGACGTTGCGGCCCTTGATGTCGATCTGCATCACAGGCTCCGTTTCCTATCGGTTGCTCTCGCCGGCGTCCCGCCGGCGCCATTGCTGCGATTCTAGTGGGCCGATGGCCCGCTCTGGGACGCCTCGAGCCTCCTGGGGCGAAGGTTTCCCACGATGTCTCTGTGGGCGGCGATGGCGCCGATCAGGATCGCCTCCTCGGGAACCCGGGCGCCGGGGAGGAGGATGCTCTCGCGCAGCTGCGCCCCGGCGCCCACGCGGGCGCCGTCGCCGATCACCACGGGGCCGGTGAGCCTCACCCGGGGACCGATGTGGACGTCCCGGCCGATCCACGCGGGCGCTTGCATCTCCAGGTCCTCGGGCAGCCGGAGGCCCTCGGCGACCGTCACCCCGGGCTCGCGCTCGACGCCCTCCACCCGCAGGCGAAGCTCCCCGCGCAGCGCGTCGAAGGTGCCCTGGCGGAGCTCGTTCAGGGAGCCGATGTCGTTCCAGTACTCCCGGGTCTCGTGGATGTGGAAGGGCACGTCGTTGGCCAGCAGCGTGGGGAACACGTCCTGGGCCCAGTCCACGAACGGGCGGTCGGGGAAGTAGTCGAAGATCTCCGGCGAGAACACGTAGATGCCGCAGTTGCCCAGGTCCGAGAGGGCCTCCTCGGGGGCGGGCTTCTCCTGAAAGCCCGTGACGCGGCCCTCGCGGTCGTGGAGCACCACGCCGTACTCCCGGGTGTCCGCCACCTTCTTGACCGCCAGCGTGGCCACCCCGCCGGATTGGCGGTGGCGCTCGGCCAGGGCCGTGAGGTCGATGTCGGTGAGGGCATCCCCGGAGATCACCAGGAAGGGCTCGGAGCCGAAGAACTCCGCGGCGCCCCTCACCCCCCCGGCGGTGCCCAGCAGCTCGGGCTCGTAGCGATAGGAGAGACGCTCGCCGAAGTGCTCCCGGATGGAGTCCGGGAACCAGTGCAGGTTGGCGATCGTCCGATCGAAGCCGTGCCGGTCCAGCAGGTCCACGATGTGGGCCATCACCGGCCGGTCCAGCACCGGCACCATCGGCTTTGAGATCTCGTTCGTCAGCGGCCGCAGGCGGGTTCCCAACCCCGCGGCCAACACCATGGCCCTCATCGGGACCCCGCGAGCGAACCCATCACACGAGCCCCCTGCTAGTACCGGTAGTGATCGGGCTTGTAGGGGCCCTCGACGGGGATGCCCAGGTAGGCGGCCTGCTCGGCGCTGAGCTCGGTGAGCCTCACGCCCAGCGCGTCCAGGTGCAGGCGGGCGACCTTCTCGTCCAGGTGCTTGGGCAGCACGTGCACGGCCCGCTCGTACTCATCGTTCTTGGTGAACAGCTCGATCTGGGCCATCACCTGGTTGGTGAAGGAGTTGCTCATCACGAAGCTCGGGTGGCCGGTGGCGTTGCCGAGGTTCAGCAGCCGGCCCTCGGAGAGCATGAGGATGGCGTGCCCGTCGGGGAACACCCACTCGTCCACCTGGGGCTTGATGTTGATCTTCTCGATGCCCGCCACCCGGCCGAGGCCCGCGATGTCGATCTCGTTGTCGAAGTGGCCGATGTTGCCCACGATCGCCTGGTGCTTCATCCTGGCCATGTGCTCGGCGGTGATGATGTCCCGGTTGCCGGTGGCCGTCACGAAGATGTCGCCCTCTGAGACAACTTCCTCCAGGCGCCTGACCTCGTAGCCCTGCATGGCCGCCTGGAGCGCGCAGATGGGGTCGATCTCGGTGACCACCACCCGGGCGCCCTGGCCGCGCAGGGACTCCGCGCAGCCCTTGCCCACGTCGCCGAAGCCGCAGATCACGGCCATCTTGCCGCCGATCATCACGTCGGTGGCCCGGTTGATGCCGTCCACCAGCGAGTGACGGCAGCCGTAGAGGTTGTCGAACTTGGACTTGGTGACGGAGTCGTTGACGTTGATGGCAGGGAACAGCAGATCGCCCTCGAGCGCCATCTCGTAGAGGCGGTGAACTCCCGTGGTGGTCTCCTCGGTGACCCCCCTGATGCCCGCGGCCACCCGGCCCCAGCGCCCGGGATCCTCCTCCAGGGAGCGCGTGAGCAGCGCGAGGATCACCGCGAGCTCCTCGGAGTCCGCGCCCGCGGGATCGGGCACCGCGCCCGCGCGCTCGTACTCGCCGCCCTTGTGCACCAGCAGGGTGGCGTCGCCGCCGTCGTCGAGGATCATGTTGGGGCCGCCCTCGGAGCCGTCCTCGGCGGGCCACAGCAGGGCCCTCTGGGTGCACCACCAGTACTCCTCGAGGGTCTCGCCCTTCCAGGCGAACACGGGCACGCCGCGGGGCTCCTCGGGGGTGCCCTCCCGGCCCACCGCCACCGCGGCGGCGGCGTGGTCCTGGGTGGAGAAGATGTTGCAGCTCGCCCACCGCACCTCGGCGCCGAGCGCCGTGAGGGTCTCGATCAGCACGGCCGTCTGGATGGTCATGTGCAGGGAGCCGGTGATGCGAGCGCCCTTCAGGGGCTGGGCGTCGGCGTACTCGGCGCGGATGGCCATCAGGCCCGGCATCTCGTGCTCGGCGAGGGTGATCTCCTTGCGGCCGAACTCCGCCAGGGAGAGGTCGGCGACCTTGAAGTCGGCGAGGCCGGCCGCGGGGGTCATTACTGACATGACGGGTTCTCCTGTCGGTCAGATGAGCGCCCTTGCTACACGAGGGAGGCCGAGCGTGGCGGGTGCGGCCCGTCGCAGCGCTCCTCGGCCTGGGCGAACGCTAGCACACGGCCTGCGATCCAAAACGGCGATCCAAAACGGGGGGCCCGCGCGCACGCGCGCACGCGCACGCACACGCGCGCGCGGGCCCCCGAAATCGAAGTGCTTCTCTCTCCCCTCCCCGACCCCGACCCCCGGCCGCGCGTCAGTCGCGGGCGAGGGCGGCCTTGAGCTCGTCGATGGCGCGCACCGGGCCGGGGTCCACGCCGCGGAGGGCGGCGAGGTAGATGGAGACGAGGTCGCCGAGGAGCACCAGCGAGATGACGCGCTCCACGGAGGTCTGGCCGCGGGTCTGGGGGCGGAGGGTGAGGGCGGCGTAGGGGGCGATGAGGCGCTCGGTGATCTCCATGCGAGCCTTCACGCGGGGGTGGATGTCGGAGTCGTCCAGGAACACCGCGGAGAAGCGCCCGACGGTGGGGGCGCCCTCCCAGCCGACGAGCTCGTTGTGGTCGAGCTCGGGGAGTTCGTGAAAGAAGCAGGGGAGCTTGGCGTTCTCGTTGATCTGGGTCTTCCAGCGGTAGCCGATCGGGGAGGTGGGGCCGGCGCCGGCGATCACCGGGGTGGTGCCGAGGAGGCCCCGGGCGATGGTCTTGGCGAGAGAGTCCTCGGGGGCGTCGGGGCCCCACTCGGCGACCAGCTGCTCGGTGTGGGAGGCGGCGACGTCGATCTCGGAGGTGAGGCGGGGACCGGCGCCGCAGAGGGCGGCCACCTCGAGGGCGGCCACGGTGAGGTAGGCGACGGCGGCGCGGGGCTGAAAGCCGCCCGGGAGGGGGATCACGGGAACGCCGTCGGCGCGGGCCATCTCGGCGAGACGCCCGCCGGTGGTGGCCACGCAGCGCCTGGCGCCGAGGGCGCCGGCGGACTCGTAGCAGGCGAGGGTCTCCTCGGTCTCGCCGGAGTAGCTGGCGCAGAGAACCATCGTGTCGGGCATCGTCCAGGGGGGCAGGCCGTAGGCGCGGGTGACGAAGATGGGCCGGGAGGCGTGATCGCCGAGGGCGGCGCGGGCGAGGGCGCCGCCGATGGCCGAGCCGCCCATGCCGGCCACCACCAGGCCCGCGGGGGTGTCCCAGTCGGGCATGATTGCCGACTCCACCCGCCAGAGGGCGTCGCGCAGGTGCTCGGGCAGGGCGAGCACGTCGGCGAGCTGCCCGGAGGTGTCCACGCGGGCGATGGCCTCGCGGGTGAGGACGCCCTCCTGGGCGTCGCCGGCGGTGGGCTGGGCGGTACCGGTCTCGGGTGTGCTCATCAGAACTTGATGGCCGCGTCGGGGAGAGTCACGCCAGGGAAGATACGCGCCCCCTGGCCGATCGTGTTGTCTGCCCCCACGGTGACGCCCTCGCCGAGGACGGCGCCGCCCTCGATGCGGGAGCTCTCGCCGATGTGACAGCCGGCGGCCACGATGCAGTCGCGCAGCACGCAGTTGGCGCCCACGTGGGTGCCGCGCAGGAGCACGGCGCGCTCCACGATGCTGCCGGGGCCGACGTGGACGTCGGGGCCGAGGACCACGAGGCTGCCGACGTGGGCGCCGGGGGCCACGTGGACGCCGCGCTCGATCACGGCGGGGGGAACGGCGCGGCCGTGAAGCTGGGCGCCGGGGTCGATCGCCAGCCAGTCCTCGCCCAGGCGGGCGCGCACGGCGGTGTCGACGTTGCCCTCGATGATGTCGAAGGTGCCCTGCAGGTATCGGTCGGGGGTGCCGATGTCCAGCCAGTAGGCGTCGGCGGGATAGCCGTAGAGGCCGTTGCCGATCAGCAGGGGCCAGACCTCGCGCTCGATGGACACGTTGCGGTCGGGGGGCACCAGCTCGAGGATGTCGCGCTGGAGCACGTAGGCGCCGGCGCTGATGAGGTTGGTGTCGATCTGATCGGAGCTGGGCTTCTCCAGGAAGTCGCGCACGGAGCGATCCTCGTTGAGATGCACGAGGCCGTAGGCGCTGGGGTCGGGCACGGGCGCCAGCGCGAGGGTGGCGCGGGCGCGGGTGCGCTCGTGCTGGGCGATCTGGCCGGTGAGGTCGATGTCGGTGAGGACGTCGCCGTTGAGCATCAGGAAGCGCTCGTCCAGGAGGCGCTCGGCGTACTTCAACGCGCCGGCGGTGCCCCTGGGGTCGGGCTCCTCGACGTAGCGGAGCTTGACGCCCACGCCGGAGCCGTCGCCGAGGACGTTGCGCACGCTGGTGGCGAGAAAGCCGCAGGACATGATCACGTCGTCGACGCCGTGGCTCTTGAGCCACTCGAGCATGAAGGAGATGAAGGGCCGGTCCACCAGGGGCACCACGGGCTTGGGCACGGTGGAGGTGAGGGGGCGCAGGCGGGTGCCCTCGCCGCCCACGAGGATGACGGCCTGCATCAGCGCCTGCCGATGCCTTCGTAGGCGAGGCCGGCCGCCTGGAGGTCCCGCGCGGGGAGGGCGTTGCGGCCGTCGATGACGAGGTTGCCGCGCATCGTGCGGGCGACCTCCGGCCAGTCGAGGTCCAGGAACTGGGGCCACTCGGTGACGAGCACCGCGGCGTCGGCGCCGGCGAGGGCCTCCATCGGGCCGGAGGCGTAGTCCAGCTCGGGCATCAGCGCCCGGGCCTGCTCCTCGGCGATGGGATCGTAGGCGCACACGTGAGCGCCCTCGGAGCGCAGGCGGGCGGCGAGGATCAGCGAGGAGGCTCCCCGCATGTCGTCGGTGTTGGGCTTGAAGGCGAGCCCCAGCAGGGCCACGCGCCTGCCGGCCAGCTCCCCGAGATGGCGCTGGAGCTTTGACACCACCCGGCGCTTCTGCAGCTCGTTGACCTCGATGACCGCGTTGAGCAGCTGGAAGTGGTAGCCGGAGTTGCCGGCCAGGAGCTTCAGGGCGGATACGTCCTTGGTGAAGCAGCTGCCGCCGTAGCCGATGCCGGCCTGCAGGAACTTGGGGCCGATGCGCTCGTCCAGGCCCATGCCCCGGGCCACCTCCACCACGTCGGCGCCGAGGGCCTCGCAGACGTTGGCGATCTCGTTGATGAAGGAGATCTTGGTCGCCAGGAAGGCGTTGGCGGCGAGCTTGATCATCTCCGCGCTGGCCACGTCGGTGCGCACCAGCGGGGCGCCGAGGGGCTCGTACAGGCCCACCACCGCGTCGCCCGCCCAATCGCCGGCGTCGCCCACCACCACGCGGTCGGGGTGCAGGAAATCCCTGACGGCGGATCCCTCCTTGAGGAACTCCGGGCAGGAGACGTAGGCGAAGGCGTCTTTGCCGCGCTCGCGCAGGATGCGCCGGATGGACGCGCCGGTGCCGCAGGGAACCGTGGACTTCATCACCAGGGCGTGGCCGTCGCTGGCGGGCATGGAGTCCACCACCTGATGGACCGCCGAGAGGTCCGCGTCGCCGGCGTGGGTGGGCGGAGTGCCCACCGCCACGAACAGCAGCCGCGCGTGCTCCAGCGCGCCGGAGAGGTCGGTGGCGAAGTGCAGGCGCTCGGAGTTGCGCGCCAGCAGCTCCTCCAGGCCGGGCTCGTAGATGGGCACCTCGCCGCGGTTCAGGCGGGCGATCTTCTCGGCGTCCACGTCCACGCAGTGCACATGGCTGCCGAGCTCCGCGAAGCCCGCGGCGGTGACGAGGCCCACGTAGCCCGTGCCGATGACGCCGATTGACTCGCGCTGGCTGGTCATGTGGCGGGGAAGGCTAGCCGGTGGGGACGCCGAAGGCGGGCAGGTCCACGGGATGGGACGCCCGTGGACGCCACCGCCGGCGCGGGAGCTCGCACGGGAGGGACGACTACCACAGCACGGGCACGCCGTAGGCGATGATGCGCGGGTCTCGGGTTACGACCGTCAACCTCTCACACCGGGCTTGGGCAACGATCATCCGGTCGAACGGATCTCGGTGATGGGGAGGCAGAGCCCCGGCGATCATGGAGTGCACGAGGCCGATCCTCAACTCTTCGAACCTCGCGGCCGCGATGCGCTCGAGCAGATCGGCGGGCGCTTGCAGCCGGCCAGATGCTCGCTTGATC
>DATJVV010000182.1:0-2273 GCA_035501635.1 Solirubrobacteraceae bacterium
CGAGTCGGTCTACATCATGGCCAGCCCCGAGTTCAGCTTCGTCTCCTCGAGCGGCGTCAAGGAGCTCGCGATCTTCGGCGGCAGGATCGACGGCCTCGTCCCGACCGAGGTATCGCGGCGTTTGCAGGAAGAGCTCAAGCGGTGACGAACTGGACCGGTACCGCCAGCGCCGGCGGCCCAGCAGGCGCCAGTTCCCGGGTCCGGCTCCCCGGTCGGCGCGTGGCGCACGGCGCGGGAGTCCCGAACGGAGATAGTGTTTAGAAGATGGACGTCCTCGTTCTCATAGACAAGCTCGACGATCTGGTGCACAACGCCAAGCCGGTGCCCCTCACCGACCAGGTGCGTGTGGACAAGGAGGAGATCTACGACATCCTCGACCAGATGCGGGCCACCATCCCCGAGGAGATCAAGCAGGCGCGCTGGATCGTCAAGGAGCGCCAGGAGATGCTGGCGGAGGCCAAGAAGGAGGCCGAGCGCATCCTCAAGGAGGCCCAGGAGCGCCAGGACCGGCTGGTGGGCGAGGAGGAGGTCACCAAGCAGGCCGAGCGCGCCGCCGAGGACATCGTCGAGGACGCCCGCGCCCGCGAGCGCGAGATCAGGCTCGGGGCGGAGGACTACGCGGATGAGATCCTCAACACGCTCGAGGTGAACCTCTCGAAGTTCATCGCCGCCGTCCAGCGTGGCCGCGAGCGGCTGCAGGGCAAGGACGAACCCGCCGAAGTCTCCTAGCGGCGCCCCGGGCCCCGCGTGCGCGTGGGGCGGCTGTTTTTTGGGTAGGGTGCCGGCCGGATGAACGGGCGCGAAGTTAGACATCGTCTGGAGGTCGCACGGACGCTGCTGGGCACCGGGATGATCCGGCCGGAGCGTCCCGACAAGTCCGTGCGCGCGATCGGGGCCCTGCGCAAGTGGGGGCCCACGCCGGCGGCCGCCTACACCGCCTCGGCGGCGCGCTATCCCGACAGGCAGGCGATCGTGGACGAGCGGGGCACCCTCACCTTCGGCGAGGTGAGCAGCCGCACCAACTCCCTTGCCCGGGCCCTGAAGCGGGAGGGCATCGGCGAACAGGACAACGTGGCGATCATGTGCCGCAACCATCGGGCGTTCGTGGAGGCCACGGTGGCCTGCTCGAAGGTGGGCGCCGGCGCCCTGTACCTGAACACCGCCTTCGCGGGCCCCCAGATCGCCGACGTGATGCGCCGGGAGGATCCCGTGGCGCTGATCTACGACGAGGAGTTCGGGAACCTGGTGGCGGAGGGCGGCGAGGGGCGCAAACGCTACGTGGCCTGGCACGAGCCCGGCGAACGGCCGCTCTCCGACGCGGATCCCCTGCTGGAGCAGCTCATCGCCTCCGAGCCCGACGCCTCCCTCACGGCGCCCGCGGAGAAGGGACGGGTGGTGATCCTCACCTCCGGCACCACCGGCACCCCCAAGGGGGCCTCGCGCAAACAGCCCGACACGCTGGAGCCCGCGGCGGCGCTCTTCTCGAAGATCCCCCTGCGCGCGCGGGAGACCACGATGATCGCCGCGCCAATGTTCCACTCCTGGGGCTTTGCCCACTTCACCCTCGCCCTGCCCCTCGCCTCCACGCTGGTGCTGCGCCGCAAGTTCGACCCCGAGGACACCCTGCGGGCGATCGCCCACCATCGCGCCAGCGCCGTGGCGGTGGTGCCGGTGATGCTCCAGCGCATGCTCGAGCTCGGCCGAGAGACCATCTCCCTCTACGACACCAGCTGCCTGCGCGTGATCGCCGCCAGCGGCTCCGCCCTGCCGGGCGAGCTGGCCACCCGGGTGATGGACACCTTCGGAGAGGTCCTCTACAACCTCTACGGCTCCACCGAGGTGGCCTGGGCCACCATCGCCACACCGGCGGACCTTCGCGCGGCCCCCGGCACCGCGGGACGACCGCCGATGGGAACGGTGGTGAAGCTGCTGGACGCCGAGGGCCGGGAGGCGCCACCCGGAGAGGGCGGGCGCATCTTCGTGGCCAACGAGATGGTCTTCGAAGGCTACACCGGCGGCGGCAACAAGGAGATCGTGGAGGGCCTCATGAGCACCGGCGACGTGGGCCGCTTCGACGCCGCCGGACGCCTGTTCGTGGACGGCCGCGACGACGAGATGATCGTCAGCGGCGGCGAGAACGTGTTCCCCCGGGAGGTGGAGGATCTGCTGGCGGACCACCCCGACGTGGAGGAGGTGGCGGTGGTGGGCGTGCCCGACGAGGAGTTCGGCCAGCGCCTGAAGGCATACGTGGTGCTCCGTCCCGGCGCCGGCGC
>DATJVV010000183.1:0-2663 GCA_035501635.1 Solirubrobacteraceae bacterium
GTTGGCGAGCTTGATGCCGCCCCGGGACACGTAGTCGGGGCCGGCCTTGATGGACACGATCTCCTGCGCGTCCACCAGCTCGCCAGGCTTGGAGGCACGACGGCCGGAGATCCCCAGCTGAACCTCGCCCGCCATCACCGACGCCGCCGCCCGGGTCCGGGAGGGAAACAGGCCCCGCTCCGCCAGGAGCACGTCAAGCCGTTGCTTGGCCATCCCGTCCAACCCTTGCACAAACGGGTGTGGGTACAAATACGCCCGGGTTACCGGGCGTATTTGCGAGGGAACGCCGCCGAATCCTTGCCCTTCTCGAGAGTGGCTTTCGCCAACAGGGCGGCGACGGAGGGATCCAAAGGATACATCTCCGGCGCCCCCCGGGCCAGCCCGGAAGGGCTCTGTGACCCATGTCACACTGCGCGGCCGCCGGGGCGGCAATATTGATCGTGATCCCCGAGTTGCACTGCTTCATCTGCACCTCTTTGGATCCCTCCTCCCCGAAGCGGCCCGCACTCCCCGGCGGGCCGTTTCATTTCTGGGGCCGCCGGGCCCGCATGGGCCCGCCGCGAGGCGGTGAGGCGGTGTCTGGCACGGCCGGCGCCCGTCAGGCGCCGATTACCGCCGACCCTCCGCTCTCGGGCTCCCGCTGGGGATCCGAGATCGAGATCGCTGCGAGGACCCGCTCCGCGATCCGCGATCCGGTGAACCCGACCTCCTCGTGCAGCAGGGACGGCTTGCCGTGGACCACGTAGCGATCGGGTAGCCCCACCCTCAGGATCCGCGGTGCCGCGCCTGCCTCGCTCAGAACCTCCCACACGGCCGACCCGAAGCCGCCGGCGAGCACGCCCTCCTCGACGGTCACGAGCAGGTCGTGCTCGGCCGCCAGCTGGGCCATCAGGCCGGCGTCGATCGGCTTGGCGAAACGGGCGTCGGCGACCGTGACGGCCACCTGCAGCTCGCGCAGCAGCTCCGCCGCCTCAAGCGCCTTGCCGACCCCGGTGCCGTAGCCGATGAGCGCCACCCGGGGGCCCGAGCCGGCCTGCGCGGAGGGCTCCTCGAGGATCTCGCCGGAGCCGATCGGGATCGCGCTCCCCTCTGCCGGGAGCTCCACCCCGGTCCCTTCCCCGCGCGGATAGCGCAAGGCGATCGGCCCGTCGTCGTACTCGAGGGCCGTGCGGAGCATGTGCACCAGCATCGCCTCGTCGCGGGGCGCCATCAGCACGATGTTGGGCAGGCAGCGCAGGTAGGCGATGTCGAAGGCCCCGTGGTGGGTCGGGCCGTCGTCGCCCACCAGCCCCGCGCGGTCCATCGCGAACACCACATTCAGCCGTTGCAGGCAGACGTCGTGGACGATCTGGTCGTAGGCCCGCTGCAGGAAGGTCGAGTAGATCGCCGCGACCGGCTTGACGCCCTCCAGCGACAGGCCGGCGGCGAACAGCACCGCCTGCTGCTCGGCGATGCCGACGTCGAAGTACCGCTCCGGCATCGCCTTCTGCAGGATGCTCAGGCCGGTGCCCGAGTTCATCGCGGCCGTGATCCCCACCACGCGTTGGTCGCGTTCGCATTCGCGCACGAGCGCCTCCCCGAACACCTGCGTGTACTGCGGCGGGATGATCCGTTTGCGCCCGGTGGCGCCGCCGTTGGCGGCGGCCTCGGCCTTGGGCCGCGCCGGGGAGCCGTTGACGATCGAGTTGGGCTTCGCGGCGTGCCACTTCTCCATCCCCTCGAGCCCGCCCTCCTCGGCTGGGGCGAAGCCCTTGCCCTTGACGGTGGCGATGTGGACCACGACCGGGCGTTCGGCCGCGAGCGCCTCACGCAGGCCCTCCCGCAGGGCGCGGACGTCGTGGCCGTCGATCACGCCCATGTAGGCCCAGTCGAGCTCCTCCCACCACAGGCCGGGAGCCCAGAAGGCCTTGATCGACTCCTTCAGGTGGGGCCCGAGGCGCTCGAAGGCAGCGCCGATTCCGATCGGGAGCCTCGTCAGGCCACCCTCGAGGTCCGACCGCGCCCGCCACAGCTTCGGGTTCAGCCTGACCCGGTTGAACTGCCGTGAGAGGGCGCCCACGTTCGGGGCGATCGACATCCCGTTGTCGTTGAGCACGACGACGATCGGGGTTCCCTCGCCGCCCGCCTGATGGACCGCCTCGAATGCGACGCCGCCGGTCAGCGCGCCGTCCCCGACCACGGCCACCACGTGGCCGTCCTCACCCTCGCCGCGTCGCATCGCCTCCTTGATCCCGACCGCATAGCCGATCGCGGTGGAGGCATGGCCGGCGCCCATGATGTCGTGCTCGGACTCGGCGATCGAGCAGAACGGCGCGAGCCCGCGGTACTTGCGAATCGTCTGCAGGCGGTCGCGGCGGCCGGTGAGGATCTTGTGCGGGTAGGCCTGGTGGCCGACGTCCCACAGGATCTTGTCCTTCGGAGAGTCGAGCATCGAGTGCAGGGCCACGGCGATCTCGCACGCGCCGAGGTTGGCCCCGAAATGGCCCCCGATCTCGCCCACCGTGTCGATGATGTGCTCGCGCACCTCCTGGGCCACCTGCTGCAGCTCCTCGTCGGTGAGTCCGTGGAGGTCCTGCGGCTTGTCGATTCGCTCGAGAGCTCGGGGTACTTTTCCAAATCGTGGACGACATTCTCGACGTCACTGGGTCCGAGGAGACGCTGGG
>DATJVV010000184.1:0-5104 GCA_035501635.1 Solirubrobacteraceae bacterium
CGTCGCGCGCCAGCGCCGTCACCCGCCAGCCGCGCTTCGCGAGCGCCCGCGCGGCCGCCCCGCCGATGCCCCGTGATCCTCCCGTGACTAGCGCCCGGCGTTCGGTCAAGAGGCCACCGCCTCGCGCATCTGCGCATAGGGACTCGACGCGTAGGCCGCCTGCACCTGCTCCCACGCGTAGAGGGCGTCGTGCAGGTCGCCCTCCACGAGGCTCTCCTCGCCGACGGCGATCGCCGCGGCGAAGCTCTCCCACTCGCGCTCCCAGGAGGGGTCCTCGGCGGGATAGGCGATCTCCTCGACCTCAGGGGGGCCGAGCTCGGGGGCCATGCGGTAGATGATGAGCCGCTGCGGGCCGTAGGAGCGCGCGAGGCCCTCCACCTGAAGCTTGGCGGTGCGACAGTAGATCTCCAGCGAGAAGAGGTTCTTCCACTCCGTCCAGCTCACGTGCAGCAGCGCCCAGGGGGCGGTGCGAGAGTGGCGCTCGCCGAGGATCAGCGCCGCGTTGTCCTCCACGGGGGCCTCCCAGAAGTGGGTGCGCAGCAGCGCGCAGCGCAACGGCAGCGGCCCGGCGAGCCAGTGGCTGAGGTCGAGCAGGTGCATGCCCTGGTCGATCAGCTCTCCCCCACCCGAACGCTCCGGATGGGCGCGCCACTCGCGCTCGTAGCCCGGGCGCCCGCCATGGCCGTAGCGGGCGCGGAGGTGCATCAGCTCGCCGTGGCGACCCGAGTGGACCTCCTCGGCGGCCCGGGCGATGCCGGGGTGGAAACGGTGGTTGAAGCCCACCTTCACGAGGCGTCGGCTTTCGCGCCGGCGCTCGATCAAACCTTCGACCTGAGCTCGCGAGACTCCCGCGGGCTTCTCCACCAGCACGTGGGCGCCGGCGAGCAGCGCCCGCCCGGCGAGCTCCGCGAGTCGGTCGTGGACGGTGGCCACCATGACCACGTCGGGGGCCGCCGCGAGCAACTGCTCGTAGGTCGCGCACGCCACCGCTCCGTGCCGCTGGGCCAGGCGCTCGGCGGCGGCGACGTCGAGGTCGTGGCAGGCGATGAGCTTGTCCTGGTGGCGCAGGGCATCGGCTCGCTTGGCGCCGATCAGGCCGCAGCCCACGATCGCCACGCGCAGGCCGCTCATGCGTATTCGTCGGCATGGGCGCCGTCGAACTCGAAGTCGAAAACCAGCTCCGACGCCCCCGCCGCGGCGAGCGCCTGCCTCGTGTCCTCGGGTCGAGGGGCATAGACCAGCAGGAAGCCCCCGCCGCCGGCGCCCACGAGCTTGCCGCCCAACACGCCGCTGCGCCGTGCCAGCGTGTAGAGGCGGTCGATGTGCTCGTCGGTCATGCCGGGGGAGCGCCTGCGCTTGTGCTCCCAGTGCTCGTGCATCAGTTCGGCGTAGCCCTCGAGATCGCCCTCGATCAGCAGCTCGCGGCTGCGCAGGCCCATCTGCTTGGTGCGGTGGAGGTTCTCGAGCATCTCCTCGTCACCGGCCCTGGAGCGCTGATCCTGGTCGGCGAGCACCCGGGAGGCGGAGCGGGCCTCGCCGGTGTAGAACAGCAGCAGGTGCTCACGCAGGCGGCCCAGCATCGCCTGGTCGAGCTCCAGGGGCTCGACCGCGACGGCGCCGTCGGGGTGCAGGGTGTAGGCGCAGATGCCGCCGTGGGCGGCAACGTAGGGGTCCTGCTTGCCCACCGGCTCCTTCAGCACCTCCATCTCGATCTCGCAAGCCGCCTCCGCGAGGGCGCCGGCGGTGATCGAGGTGCGGCGCGCGTGGGCGAGGCCCTTGAGCAGGCAGACGGTGTAGGCGCCGGAGGAGCCCATGCCGGTGCCCGCGGGCACGTCCGCCACGGAGGCGATCTCCAGGGGGTTGCCGCGCCAGTGGCGCAGGAGGGTCTCGCGCAGGATGGGGTGACGGATCTCGGCGATCTCGTCCACCTCCTCGAGCTCCGAGTACTTCATGCGGTAGCGCCGTTGGAAGACGGTGTGGGTGAGCATGTAGACGTACTTGTCGATGGCGCCCGAGACGAGGAAGCCGCCGTGCTCGTGGTAGTAGGAGGGGAGGTCGGTGCCGCCGCCGCCGAGGGAGATGCGCAGGGGGGCGCGGCTGAAGATCATGCTCATGGCGCCGCTCCCAGGCCCACGGGATCCTCCCGCCAGGCGTATTCGTTGGCGTCGAACCAGTCCAGTGTGCAGAGGATCGCCCGCTCGACGGTGAACGTGGGACGCCAGCCGAGCGAGCGGATGCGAGCGGTGTCGAGGTCGATCAGGGGACTGTCGCCCGTCCAGCCGCGTCGACCGCCGGTGTGCTCGATTTGGGGTTGCAGGCGCATGTGGCGGGTGATGATCTCCACGGAACGGTCCACCACGACGGTTTCCTCGGTGGCGAGGTTGTAGACGTGCGCGCCGGGCTCCTCGCCGTGGCGCTGGACCGTGGCGAGCATCGCCGCGATGCAGTCGTGCACGTGCAGGTAGGACTTCTCCTGGCGGCCGTCGCCGAGCACGCGCAGGCGCGTGGGGTCGCGCTTGAGGGCACGGTAGAAGTCGAAGACGTGACCGTGGGTGTAGCGCTCGCCGAGGATCGAGACGAAGCGGCAGATCACGCCGGTGAAGTCATAGCCGGCGGCATAGGCCTCGATCAGTCCCTCGCCCGCGAGCTTGGAGGCGGCGTAAAGGGAGGTCTGGATCGGAAAGGGTGCGTCCTCGGGCGTGGGGAAGACCTCGGGCTCGCCGTACACCGAGCCGGTGGAGGAGAACAGGATCCGGCGCACGCCCCGAGCGCGCATCGCCTCCAGGACGTTCGCGGTGGCGATGGTGTTCTGCTCGAGATCCCGCTCGGGATGCTCGAGTCCGTGGCGCACGTCGGCGTTTGCCTGCAGGTGAAAGACCCAGTCGCAGCCCTCCATCGCGGCCTCGAGCAGGTCTCGGTCGAGCACGTCGCCCTCCAGCAGCCGCACGCCGGGTCGCGTGAGCGCGTCGGCGATGAACTCGCGCCGTCCGGCGCGAAAGTCGTCGACGATCGTTACCTCCACCCCACTGGCGCTCAGGCGGTCCACGAGGTTGCTGCCGATGAAGCCCGCGCCGCCGGTGACGCAGGCCCTGCTCAGATGCGCGGGCATGGCCGATGGGACGCGGCGCCGGACACAGCGCGGGGAGCTTACCCCCGTGGCGACGGCCCGCCGGTGGGCGCGAGCGAGGAGATCCGCGACGATCGACGGGGTGGGCGCGGGATCACCGCGGAGCTTCGCCCAGCCATTTCACGGCGGCGGGCAGATTTTTCGCCAGGCAGTCGGGATGCGGGGCGCCGTGGCGCTTGTGGGCACTGCCGGGATAGGCCAGGAGAACCGTGCGAGAGCCGGCGGCGACACCGGCGGCGATATCGGCGTCGGTGTCTCCGACCATCCACGATCCGGCGAGTTCCAGGCCCAGCGAGCCGGCCGCGTGGAGCAGCATTCCGGGCGCCGGCTTGCGACAGCGACAGGGGCCCGACAGGCCGGGAACCACACCGTCGGGGTGGTGGGGGCAGAGCCTGGAGGCGTCGAGCGCGACCCCCTGTTCGGCGAGCAGCGCGAGCACGCGTTCGTGCACCGCGAGCAGATCCTCCAGCGAGGTCTTGCCCTTCGCGGCGGCCGGCTGGTTCGAGACGCACACCAGCGTGCGACCGCCGGCGAGGAGCTCGTGCAGAGCCCCCGGGACGCCGTCGAGCAAACGAACCTCCGACGGGTGCAATGGGGACTCCAGCAGGCCGGTGTCGGCGTCGGGCACCCCCGCGTTGATCACGCCGTCACGGTCGAGGAACACCGCGCGGCGAGCCTTACCGGCCGACGTCTCCGCGGCGGCGCCCGGACGCGGGCGATGGCCGTCCGGAGGGTCGTAGGCGAGGGGTCCGTGCTGCCAGGCCTCGCGCCAACCCAGGCTCACGAGGCCGAGCGCGCCGCCAGCGTCTCCCAATGACCGGCTTTGAGGGCCAGCCTGGGGTGGGAGACCAGGCCGTGCCAGACCAGCGCCTGAAGGGACTCCACCAGGGGGGTGCGCAGGTCCGGGGGCGGGTCGATGACGACGGCGGCCTCGGCGAGCTCGGCGAGCGTGCCGCCGGGGGCGCCCACGACGCCGTAGACGGGCGCGCCGAGGGAGTGTGCGAGCTCCATCGCGCGCACGAGGTTGGTGGAGACGTTGTGCTCGCGCGAGCCGCCGCCGACGGAGAACACCAGCAGGGCGTCGCGCTCGGCCAGACGCGAGATCTCGAGCCAGGCGCTGAAGGAGCTCTCCCAGCCGTCGTCGTTGGTGCGGGCGGTGAGCTCGGAGACGTTGTCGGTGGGGGCGTAGCTCTCCAGAGCGCAGAGCTTGCGAAAGTCGTTGACGGCGTGAGAGGCGTGACCCGCGCCGCCACCCACGCCGAGGATGAACAGGCGCCCGCCGCGTTCGCGCAGCTCGGCGAGACCGGCGGCCATGGCGTCGAGCCGCGTGGGGTCGATGGCTTGGGCCAGGCTGGCGGCGCTGGCCAGGTATCGCTGGGCATGGTCGTGGCGGTCGTCGGGATGCACCGCTGGTAGTGTGGCACGAGCATCGAGGCGCTGGTGCGATCGATCCGCGCGACCGGGCTCGCGGCCACCGATCCTTCACCTTCTCGCGTCCCTAGAATCGGCCGACCGTGCGAGGTGTCGTCATATTCGGAATGGGTCGCAGCGGGACCAGTTCGGTCACGCGCATGTTCCAGCGTTCCGGCTACTTCCTGGGCGCGCCGGAGGATCTCATGGTCGGGGACCCCTCCAATCCCACTGGGTACTTCGAGAATCTCAAAGTCTGGCGTGCGAACGAGAGCGTGCTAGCTCACTTCGGCGCCACCTGGTTCGATCCTCCGGACGAAGACGAGCAACTCGCCCGCTCAGGACAGCTGCAACCCGGTCTGCGCTGCGTCCTCGATGAGCTGCTTGCACAGGCGGCAGTCACGCAACGGCCGCTTGCCCTGAAGGACCCTCGCATGGGTGTTCTCATGCCGCTCTGGTGGCCCCTGCTGGCCGATCTTCTTCATCCGGTCCTCGTTATCAGAGATCCCTTCGAGATCGCGCTCTCGCTCGAGCGCCGTGACGCGACAGCCGTGCCCGTCGCCCTGG
>DATJVV010000185.1:0-5524 GCA_035501635.1 Solirubrobacteraceae bacterium
GAAGAACTTGTGGGGGCGAGCGACGGGGAAACGCTCTCGCGGACCCCCCTGACGGTGCCGGGAGGGCTGGTGGGCGTGGAAGGGGTGGGAGGGGAAGTGACGGCGACCACGGAACTGGCGGGGCCTGTGCTGGTGAACGAGGTGAGCCTGTCGACCGGGGAAGGGGCGGCGGTGACGCTGCCGATAGTGGTGAGGCTCGAAAACCCGGCGCTGGGCAACGGCTGCTACATCGGCTCGGAGGGGGAACCGATCGTGCTGAGGCTCACCACTGGCAGGACCAGCCCGCCTCCTCCGAACACGCCGATCAGCGGGAGCAGGGGGACGCTCGAGATCAACGAAGCCCAGAGCATCTTCACGCTGAGCGGGAACTCGCTGGTGGACAACTCGTTCGCGGCGCCCGGCGTGAACGGCTGCGGGGAAGGGCTGGCGGCGGTGCTGGACCCGGTGGTGGACCTCTCGGCGGGGCTGCCCTCGGCGGGGGGAAACAACACGGCGATCCTGAACGGGACGGTGCGGGAGACGACGGCGTACGAGCTCAAACACGCGCACGTGATCAGGAAAGCGAAGCAGCGGTAGCGCAGGGAGAAACAGAGCTCAGGGGATGGGCCGCGGCGGGCGAGCCTTCCGGCGGGACTTGTACATAAGATACGGCAATGTTTTCATCTCCCCGGGCGCGTGGGCGCGCCCAGCGGCGATCCCGGGGGGCGGGTGCAGGAATCGCGCGGACAATCGTCTGGCAGACAGCTGTCCGGCGACTGGTCGTCTGTAGACGTTCCGTCTGCGCGACGCGAGAGTGGGGGGCGTGAAGCTCGTGCAGCCCGTCCGCCAGCAGTTCGCCGAGAACCTGCGCACGCATCGCGAGCGGCTGGGGCTCTCCCAGGAGGCGCTGGCGGAGATCTGCGACCTGCACCGGACGGAGATCAGCCTGCTGGAGCGGTGCAAGCGGTCGCCGCGGCTGGAGACGATCGTGATCCTCGCCCGGGGTCTCGAGCTGGGGTCGGCGGGAGAGCTGCTGGAGGGCGTGGGCTGAGCGACGGGCGCTCGCGATCCGGGGGCGAAGGCGCGCTAGGATCATCGCTTCCGCCGACGTAGCTCAGCCGGTAGAGCACCTCCATGGTAAGGAGGGGGTCAGGGGTTCGAGTCCCCTCGTCGGCTTTGCAGGAGCTCGCCTCGCGTGTGATCGGCTGGCTGGGGCCGGAGAACCCCGAGAGGGTGGTGTACGGGGTGATCCTGGTGGGAGCCCTGCTGGCGACCGAGAGCGGGCTGCACGAGCGTTACTCCGAAACGGTGGTGTCGGTGGTGATCGCGCTGGGGGTGTACTGGCTGGCGCACTCCTACGCGATCCTCCTGGGAGGCCGGCTGTCCGCCGGCGAGCACCTCACGCCGCGGGCGCTGGCCCAAGCGCTGGGGCGCGAGTGGGCGATCGTGCGGGGGGCCTGCATCCCACTGGTGCCCCTAGTGATGGGCTGGCTGGTGGGGGCTCCGCTGGGGAGCACGGTGTCGGTGGCGATCTGGGCGGCGGTGGGGTGCATCGTGGCGCTGGAGCTGGTGGCGGGCCTGAGCGCGAGGGCGGGCGCGGGCGAGCTGGCGCTGGAGGGGGGGGTGGGCATCGTGATGGGCGTGGGGATCCTGGCGCTCAAGGCGATCGCCTGAGCGGGCCCTGCGGTTGCTCGACGCCCGGAGCCGGCCCCGAGCCGGTTGGACGCCGGGAGGTCGGTCCGGGACACCGACTCGTGCGGCCTGTCAGAACCACCTGAATTTGGCCGCAAAATGGCGACAAAACCGACCCGTTCCAAGTACCTGGCTTTGGCTGGGCATTTGGGTGTAGACAAAAAATAGCTGACATGAGATGATGTCGAATGTCGGATTCCTTGACAGGCATCATCAGTGGAGCGGGGAGGTAGCAGAGTGTCTGAGCATGGCGACGGGGCGTCGAGCGATGGGCCGATCGCGCCCCTGTACCGGCGGCTGCCGCGAGGCCCGCACAAACTGGCTCCCACGGAGGTGGCTCATCACCAGCGGATCCGCATGCACGGAGCGATGGTGGAGGCGGTGGCAGCCAACGGCTACGAGCGCACGAGCGTCAAGCAGGTGATTGGCCTGGCGGGGGTTTCCCGGCGGGCGTTCTACGAGCAGTTCTCCAACAAGCAGGAATGCTTCCTTGCCACCTTCGATCTGATCGCGGCCCGGGGCGCCAAGCACGCCACCGAGGCCTTCAAGGCCACCGACGGCGACCTGCAGGCTCGACTGGGGGCCAGCTACGAGGTGCTCACGGGAGGCATAGAGTCGAACCCCAAGGGGGCGTCGCTGGCGATCGTGGAGGCCGAGCGGACAGGCACGGTGGGGTTGGCCCACCTGCGGCGGGCGGCGGCGGCGTTCGAACACATGCTGCGGCTCACCTTCGCGGCGGCCCCCGAGCTGGGCCCGCTGCCGGTGCCGGTGGCGAGAGCGATCGTGGGAGGCCTGCACGAAGCGATCGCGGTACCGCTGCGGGCGGGGCGGACGAAGGGGATCTCGCGGCTGAGCAGCGGCATGCTCGATTGGACGCTGCTCTTCCAGGCGGCTGACCGAAGGCGCCTGCCCGAGACGCTCACCCGGCGTATGCGTGCGGTGGAACGCACCGCGAAGCCGGTGCGCATCGAGGACGAACCGGTGGGCGAGGAGTTGCGTGAGCGGCTGCTGAGCAGCGTGTTGCAGCTGGCGGTTATGGACGACTACAACGTTCTCAGCCCGCCTCAGATAGCCGAGCACGCGGGAGTGGCGCCGGAGGCGTTCTTCGATCTGTTCGAGAACAAGGACCAGTGCTTCCTGGAGGCCTTCGACGAGATGGCGCGGGACGTGGTGAGGGTGACGGCCAATCCGGAGCTCACCGGCGGAGATTGGCCGGTGGCGGTGCATCGGGCGATCAGCGAGCTGATGGGCCTACTCGCCGAACGGCCCCTGTACGCCCACACGATCGCCAGGATCGCTCCGGGGGCGGGCAGGCAGGCGCTGGAGCGGGACTACCAGCTGGGGCGAGAGATCACGGCGCTGCTCACCGACGGAGCTCCCGATGCACCCGAGAGTCAGCTCGCCGCCACGGGCGTATCGGGAGCGCTGTGGCACACGGTGCGCTGCCAGGTGATCAGCAACCAGGTGCATCTGCTGCCGGCGTTCGCCGACTACCTGGCCTACGTGGCGCTCACGCCGTTCATCGGCTCCGAGCATGCCGCGGACGCGGTGCTGGAGTGCGTGCAGGCGGAGCTCGGGCGTCAGCGACGGCGGCCGGAGCGGAGCATGGCCAGGTAGGTGATCAGAGCCCCCACGAGCAGGGAGATCACGATCACCACGATCAGGGGAGCTTCGCCCGAGCCGAGGATCCATTTGACGCGCACCGAGCCGGTGTTCTGCACGGCGAAGGCGGTGATGAGCGCCGCCAGGATCACGAGCACCGCCGTGCGAGCCGTCTCGCGGGTGCCGCGCCTGGGGCGCTCCGGGCCTGGAGCTTGCACGGACATGCACTGACAGATTAGATGGTCGCGGGAGCGACGGGAGGTGACCGGGCCCGAGGGAAAACTCGGGGACGGACACTAGTTGGCGGCGCGCTCGGCGGCCATCCAGGGGCAGCTCACCGAGAGCTCCTGCACGCCCAGGGCGGCGGCCACGTTGAGGGCCATGCCGTGCCTGAAGAAGTCGTCCAGGCGCTCGTCCTCGGCGCCCGAGAGCTCCTTGGCGAGTGCCGCCAGCTCGGCGTAGCGGCGGCGCACGCGGGCGCGCACGAGCTCGTCCTCGCAGGCGGCGTAGGCCTGGAGCTGGAGCATCAGGGAGTCGCGGTCGCGTGCCAGCAGGTCCTTGTAGGCGCGGCCGATGGCCTGCAGGGAGTCCTCGCAGTCGGCGAAGGCGGTGCCGGCCTCGTATTCGGCGGCGGCGCGGCGGAAGGTGTCGGCCACGCGCTGAAAGCCCCGTTCGATGGCGGCCAGGAAGAGCTCGCGCTTGCTCTGGAAGAGGCTGAACACGTAGGGCTGGGCCACGCCCACCCGGCGGGCGATGCGCTCCACGGGGGTGCCATGGAGGCCTCCTTTGGCGAACTCCGCCACCGCCGCGCAGATCAGCTCCTCTCGGCGCTCGGCCGCGGGAACGCGTCGGCGCGCCGGCTCCCCTCCCCCACTCCGCTCCCCGTTCTCGCTCATCGTCCTCTCAACTTAGCAGCGACTAATAACACCGTCAAATGGTCGTCCGTGTGAGGCGCCTGTCTGGGCCGCGTGAGCGCGAACCGGCGGGATGAGCGGGCGGACGCGAATACGATGCTCCCAGATGGTCCTCTTCCCCAGCTCGCGACGCCGACCCAGTGTGGCACGGGCGCCGGTCGCCCGAACCCTGGCGGCACGGGCGCGGGTCGCCCGGACCCTGACGCTGGGCGTCACCGGCATATGTCTATCCGCGATGGCGGGCTGCGGGGGATCCACCCAGACGGTGTCGGTCTCCAGCGCGCCCGTCTCCAGCGCGCCCGCCTCCAGCGCGGGCGCGGGTGCCCCCGCGAGCACGGCCACCACGCCCAGCACCACGAGCACGGCCGCCACCGCCACCGCCACCACGCCCGGCAGGCCGGAGGCCGGCGAATCGGGGGGCGCCTCCCCGTCCGGCACGACCCGCTCGGCGCCGGAGCCCAAGTTCGTGGAAGGCCAGTCCTCCTCCTCCGCCGACTCCTCCTCGGGATCCTCCTCCGGGGAGGGCCTCGGGGGAGCCCTGGCCACGCTGGCGGCGCGGGGGTACGCCACCAAGGACACCTCGGTGTACCACCCCGACCAGACCCTGCGGGTGCTGGTGGGCACCCGGACGGGCTCCTCGGACGGGTACGGCCAGCAGGCGTTCTTCTTCGTGGACGGCCGCTACATCGGCACCGACGCGAGCGCGCCGAGCGCGCGGGTGCGGGTGGTGTCTCAGAGCGACACCGAAGTGACGCTCGCCTACCAGCTCTACCGGCCGGGCGATCGGCTGTGCTGCGGGAGCGGGGGCGAGGGGAAGGTGCGGTTTCAGCTCGACAATGGCAAGCTCATGGCGCTGGACGCGATCCCGCCGGTGGAACCCGCCGAGGGCATGGGCAGGCGCTGAGCTCGCCCCTGAGCTCCCTGAAGCTTGGCCCCCCTTAGCTCCCCGAGCCCGCCATGAGCTCGCCCCCGGGCTCGGGCCATACTCGCCCGAAACGCGGGTAGGCGTATGGTGGTGTACCCCCAGGAACCCCAGAGAAAGGTGTTGGCGATGAGCACGCTGGAGGGCCGCGGCAGGGAGCTGCTGCAGGCCAAGAACTTCTGCACCGTGTGCACTCTGAACCCGGACGGGTCGGTGCACGCGGCGCCGGTGTGGGTGGACGTGCAGGACGGGCGGCCGGTGGTGAACAGCGCGGAGGGACGGGTGTGGCCGCGAAACCTGGAACGAGACCCCCGGGCGACGCTGACGGTACAGAACCTGGAGAACCCCTACGAGTACGTGACGATCCGGGGGAGGGTGGCGGAGCGCAGCCACGAGGGGGCGGATGAGCACATCG
>DATJVV010000186.1:0-2682 GCA_035501635.1 Solirubrobacteraceae bacterium
GAGCGGCTGGCCGTCCTACCCGCTCTTCCCGATCATGGCGCGGCGGGCGCACGGGCAGGCGGTGCGGGTGGAGGGGGGCGTGGACGGGCTGCTGGAGGCGGCGCGGGAGCCGGGCACGCGGGCGATCGCGATCGCGAGCCCCAACGACCCCACGGGAGAGCTGCTGGGGACGGGGGAGCTGGAGCGGCTGCTGAACGGGCTGGCGGAGGACGTGGGGGTGCTGCTGGACGAGAGCCTGGTGGAGTTCTCGGACGCGCAGCCGATCGACTCCTCGCTGGCGCTGCTGGCCGAGCACCCGCGGCTGTTCGTGTTCCGGAGCTTCTCCAAGGCGTGGGGGCTGGCGGGACTGCGGGTGGGGTACGCGATCGGGGGGCCGGGCTCGGAGGAGCTGCTGGCGGCGCTGGAGCCCGACCTGGGCGTCTCGGAGGTCTCCCAGGCGGGGGCCCTGGAGGCGATGCGCGCCTGCTCGGAGCAGGTGCGGCGGCGCACGAGGATCGTGTGCGAGGAGCGGGTGAGACTCACCGCCGAGCTGCGGGAGCGGGGCTTTGATGTGAGCGAGAGCCAGGCGAACTTCGTGTGGGCGGCCCACCCGGAGCTCGACGGCACCGAGCTGGCGGCGGGGCTGGCGCGCGGGGGGGTGATCGTGGCGGTGGGGGCGGCCCTGGGAGAGCCCGACCACGTGCGGATCGCGCTGCGGGACGCGGCGGCCACCGACCGGGTGCTCGCGGGCCTGGATAAAGAGGCCGATGTCCCCAGAGAGACCCCGTAGCACCATGGTTATACGCAGTCTCGGGCCGGAACAAAGAGATTGATGTCCCCAGAGAGACCCCGTAGCACCATGGTTATACGCACCCCAAAAAACGAATGAAACCTTCAGGCCTCCCGGGTAGCCCACCTCCCGGGTAGCCCACCTCCCCGGACCGCGAGGAGGGTCGATTAGCCGGCGAGGCCGGACTGGCGCAACAGGGCGCCGGTGGTGCCCTCGAGGATCTTGCGCCAGGCGGAGACATCCTCGGGCTCGATCTCGAAGTGCTCGACGACGTGCTTGACGCGCTCGCCGGAGATCTCGATGCCGTGGCGCTTGGCGATGTCGTCGTAGCGGTCGTAGTGCTCGGCGAGATGGCGGGTGACGGACTGAAAGCCGTGGCGGGCGATCTGGACGCGGGAGGCGAAATGCATCATGGAGGTCTGGAACATGAGCTCGTCGGCGGGCTCGGGCTCGATGAGGACGATGTCCACGCCGGGGTAGCGGGACTGCCAGGTCTTGGCGAGTTCGTGCAGGCGCTGGTGGACGACGAGCTTGAAGGCCTGGTAGCCGATCTGGGGGAAGCCCATGTCGGAGACGTGGCGCACCCGGCTGCCGCGCAGCGTGCGGACGGTTGTGGTGAAGTCGTTGACGTAGGGGACGAGGGGGTTGAGCACGATGACGAGCTTGGCGCCGGCTTCGACGGCGATGTCGAGGTTGGTGGTGGACATGAGGCCGCCGTCGACGAGCTCGCGGCCGTCGACCTCGACGGGGGCGTAGACCATGGGCAGGGCGCCTGAGGCGCGGACGGCCGTGGAGATGGGGACCTCGTCGAAGCCGCGCTGGCCGAAGACGACGCGCTCGCAGGTGTCGAGGTCGGTGGCGGTGAGATAGAGCTGGCGGGAGAGCTCGCGAAAGTCGTCGGTGCGGCCGGGCTCCTGGAGGATCTCGTGCAGGTAGGCCTCGATGCCGGCGCCGGTGTAGGCGCCGGAGGGAAGGCCCTCGGCGAAGCCGAGCATGACGTCCATGGCGGAGAGCTGGCCGCGCTGGGCGACGAGCTCGCGCAGGAGGCCGAGGGCGCGCAGGGGCAGGAGGGCGCTCTTGCGGACGAGCTCGGGGATGTTGAGGCGCAGGAGGTCGCCGAGGTCGACCTCGGGGAAGGGGGGCTCGTCGCGGGCGACGACGCGCATCATCTCCTCGGGGGTGACGCCGTTGGCGCAGAGGGCGGCGATGAAGGAGCCGGCGGAGGTGCCGACGTAGATGTCGAATTCGTTGACGGAGGAGTTGACGGCGAGGAGGTCGAGGGCGCGTAGCGCGCCGATCTCGTAGACGCCGCCGGTGAAGCCGCCGCCGCCGAGGACGAGGGCGGTCTTGTCGCGGCGGGGGCGGCGGCGGCGATCGCGGTCGGGGGGACGGCCGACGCCACGGGGAGCGAGGGCGGGGGCTTTGCGGCTGGCCTTCGGCCGCTGCTGCTTGGGTTGGAGCTTGACAACCTTGCCCATGGTGCATCATTTTACGGGCGCGTGAGCCGAATTCCTGCGCGATTGGCGTGGTTTGTGGCCGTATTGGCCGTGCTGGGCCTCCCCGGGAGGGCGCTGGGGCAGGTGAGCCTCGGCGGGCTGCAGTCGGACCTGGGGCACGAGCTCTCGCGGGCGGGGCGGGCGGACGGGGCCTACGTGTACGACATGACGGCCAAACAGCCGCTGTTCTCGGCGCGGGCGACGCGGGAGCGGGCGCCGGCGTCGGTGGAGAAGCTGTACACGGCGACGACGGCGCTGGAGCGGATGGGGGCGGATGGGAGGCTGACGACGAGCGTGTACGGGGTGGGGGATCTCGGCGAAGGAGGAGTGTGGGAAGGGGACCTGTATGTGCGGGGGGGCGGAGACCCGACGTTCGGCTCGGAGAGCTTCATCGAAGCGCACTACGGGGGGGTGGGG
>DATJVV010000187.1:0-2317 GCA_035501635.1 Solirubrobacteraceae bacterium
ACCACCGCACATGTGCGGTGGCCCGGACGGCGCATGCGCCGTCCGCCCCTATCCTCGAAGAGGTGAGCCCGAAGACCGACACGTTCGACCTCTCGGGCCTTCGCCTGAGCCCCGGCGAGGGCGCCAGGCTCTCGCTGAGCGTGCCCATCGAGCCGCTGATGCTCGGCGGCGAGCCCTACGTCGCGGACCCCCGTGAGGTGCCCGTGACGCTGGAGGTCTCGCGCATGAGCGGCGGCGGCTACGCATTGCGCCTGCGCCTGAGCGCCACTCTGCGGGGCCCCTGCATGCGCTGTCTCGCCGACGCCGCCCCCGAGGTTCGGGTCGACGCGCGGGAGGTGTCGGTGCCGGGGGACTCCGAGGACCTCGTGAGTCCCTACGTGGACGGAGAGATCCTCGATCTCGCCGCCTGGGCCCACGACGCCTTCGCGCTGGCGGCCCCCGCGAAGGTGCTCTGCCGTGAGGACTGCGCGGGCCTCTGCGCCCAGTGCGCCGCCAACCTCAACGAGGTGGGCCCCGAACACGATCATCCCCACGAGCCCGACCCGCGGTGGGCGAAGCTGCGCGAGCTCGGCTGGTAGCCTGTGCGGGCGATGGCGGTACCGAAGAAAAAGCAGTCCCACAGCCGCACCGGCAAGCGCCGGGCCAACCACAGGGTTGGCGTGCCCGCGATCGAGGCCTGTCCTCGCTGTCACAGCCCCCGGCGGCCCCACCGCGTGTGTCCGGTGTGCGGCACCTACGCCGGCCGGGAGATCCTCGCGGCAAGCGCCCCCGACGAGCACGAGCACGAGCACGAGCACGAGTAGCGAGCTGCCTGAGGGCTCCCCGGCGAGCGCCGGCGGAGAGTCGGAGGATCCGGTGGTGGTGGCGGTGGACTGCACCGGCGCCGATCTCGGTCCCGCGGAGGTGGCCGCGGGCGCGGTCCTGGCCGCGAACGATGGGGTGGGCACGCTGCTGTTCGGCCCCGCCGGCGAGTTGGAGCCGGTCTTGGCCGGGTCTCCCGCGGACATGGTGGATGTGGTGGACGCGCCCATCTCCGTCGCCAAGAGCTCCGACCCCGCGGGGGCGGTGCGCCGGGAGAAGGCCGCTTCCATCGTGCAGGCGGTGAAGGCCGTGGCGGATGGCAGGGCGCAGGCGTTCGTGTGCGCGGGCGCCACCGGCTCGGCGCTCGCGGCGGGCCTCTTTCACCTCAAGCGCGCCCGTGGCATCCACCGGCCCGCCCTCGCCCTGCCCCTGCCGGTGCCGGGCCGTCCCGTGATCCTGCTGGACGTGGGCGCCAACGCCCAGGCCCGCCCCGAGCACCTCGAGCAGTTCGCCTTCATGGGCGCCGCTCTCGCGGGCGCCCTCTTCGACGTGGCCACCCCCCGGGTGGGCCTGCTGTCGAACGGCGAGGAGGCCGAGCGGGGCAGCGAGCTCGTGCGCGAGACCCATCTCCGCCTGGAGGGGATCCTGGCGGGGGCGAGCTCGACGGGGGGGACCTTTGCATCGGGGGGCCCGCGCGCCCGCGCGCGCGCGGGCGCGGGCCCCCCATTCGGAGACGCTTCGCCGCCGACCTTCGAGTTCGCGGGCAACGTGGAGGGAGGCGATCTCACGAGCGGAGCCGCCGACGTGATCGTCACCGACGGCTTCACCGGCAACGTGGCCCTGAAGGTGATGGAGGGGGTGTCCCAGGCGATGATCTCCGCCATCCGCGACGCCGCCGCCTCCTCCTCGCGAGCCAAGCTCGGCGGCCTGCTGCTGCGGCCCGCCCTGGGATCCTTTCGCGCGGAGATCGATCCGGAGGGTCAGGGAGGCGCCTACCTGCTGGGGTTGCGGCGGCTTGGCGTGGTGCCCCACGGCAGCTTCACCCGCAGGGGCTTCGCGCAAGCCATCCTGCGCGCCGCCCAGGGCGCTCGCGGGGACCTCGTGGGCCACACCCACCTCGCCCTGGATCGGGCCGGCGCCCTGCGCAGGGCCCCCGCCGATGTCCGCGTGGAGCGCTAGCCTGCCCGCACCATGACCCGTGAGCAGGTATTCGAACTGGTGAGAGACCATCTCGCCGACGAGCTCGATCTGGACCCCCAGCGCATCGGGGAGGACACCCGCTTCAAGGACGATCTGGAGGCGGACTCCCTCGATCTCTACACGCTCGTGCAGGAGCTGGAGGACAGCTACGGGGTGCGCATCGACGACCGGCAGGCCGCCGAGATCCTGACGGTGGGCCAGGCGGTGGACTTCGTGCTGGCACACGCCCCCGCATGAGTCCGCGCCGATGAGAAGAATGAACGGGAACGGAGATGAGGCTGCTAGGGGAACTGCTGGAGGAACTGCCCGAGGATCT
>DATJVV010000188.1:0-6741 GCA_035501635.1 Solirubrobacteraceae bacterium
CCGCCCTGGTCACCCTCTCGGGACCCGTGGCCCATCCCGGCGTCTACGAGATCGAGTACGGCGCCTCCCTCGCCTCCCTCGTCGAGGCCGCCGGCGGCGTCACCGCGCCCCCCCGCGCCGCTCTCATCGGCGGCTACGGCGGCAGCTGGATCGACGCCCGCCTGCTCCGCGGCGTCGCCCTCTCCGACGAACACCTCGCGCCCCTGGACGCCAGCTTCGGCGCCGGCGTGGTCGCCCTGCTCTCCCCCGACGCCTGCCCCGTGGCCGAAACCGCCCGCGTCACCCGCTGGCTCGCGCTGCAGAGCGCCGGCCAGTGCGGGCCCTGCCTGCATGGCCTCGACGCTCTCGCCCGCGCCTTCGAAGAGGTGGCCGCGGGCGTCTCCCAAGGCAACCCCGCCGCCCGCGTCGCCCACCTCAGCGAGCTGGTGCGCCGGCGCGGCGCCTGCGCCCACCCCGATGGCGCCGCCCGCTTCGCCGCCAGCGCCCTCCGCGCCTTCGCGCCCGAGCTTCACGAGCACGCCCGCCGAGGTCCCTGCCCGAGCTGCCGCCGCACGGGCGAGCTGCCCCTGCCACTGCACCCCCGCATCGACGTGGCCGCGCCGTGAGAGGCCGTGAGCGCAAATGAGCGAGCGCCCGCGCGTGAACCCCATCGCCTGCGAGGCCCACGGCATGTGCGCCGAGCTCCTGCCCGAGCGCATCGCCCTGGACGAGTGGGGCTACCCCATCGTCGACGACAGACCCCTTCCCCCCGCCCTGCTCGACCACGCCCGCCGGGCCGCCCAGGCCTGCCCCACCTTCGCCCTGCTGCTCGAACGCCAGCGCGAGCGCTGACCCGCCTCGACCGCCGCACCGCCAACGCCGCCGCGAGCGCTCCCGCGGCGATAGGGTTCCCCACCTGCGGAGCCGCCCACCGGGGCGGGCCCTTCGGGTTACATCCGACAGATCCACGAACTGGAGAACGATTCCATGAAGAGACTGGCGATACCCGCCGCGCTCGCAACCTGCGCGCTCTCGCTGAGCCCCACGGCCCTGCTGGGCACGGCCCAGGCGGCGACCACGCTGCCCACCCTCTCGCTCACCCTCACCAAGACCACCATCGCCGTGAGCGGCGCCACCCAGTCCGGAGCGGTGAACGTGGTGTCCAGCGCAACCGGCACCAAGGAAGCCGCCGCGATCCTGTTCGCGCTCAGGCCGGGCGTGACGGTGGCGGAAGTGACGGAATTCCTGAAAACCAAGAAGGCCGGCGACGCCGACGCCGCCGGCAAGTACGGCTCGATCGTGTTCGACGCCGAAGTGAACCCGGGCCAGAAGAGCGAAGCCCAGACCGTGCTCCATACCGGCCAGTACCTGGCGCTGGTCGCCGAAGGCGAAGGCGGCCCCAACCGCTACGTCCCCTTCACCGTCACCGCCGCCCCCTCACCGGCGGCCCTGCCGGCGCCGGAAGCCACCGAGCGCACGATCGAGTTCGGCTTCCGTGGGCCGAAGACCCTCCACGACGGCGAGCTCGTGCGCTTCGAAAACGAAGGCTATCTAGTGCACATGGACGTGGCCTTTCCGGTGAAGAGCATGAAGGCAGCCAAGAAGGTGCTCGCCGACCTGCTCTCCGGCAGGGAAAAGGGCCTCGAAAAGATGATCGCCGGCCCCCCCGTGGGCTTCGCCGGTCCGATCTCCCACGAAGGCTTCCAGCAGGAGGTCATCGCCGCCAAGCCCGGCATCTACGTGCAGGTCTGCTTCATGGAGACCCAGGACGGACGCGACCACACCCGCCTGGGCATGGAGCGCATCATCAAGATCGCCAAGTAGCGCCCCGGGCATCCCGCCGCGGCGAGCACCTCGTCGCGGCGGGAGCCCGTCAGGCCCACCCGCCGCCCACCAGGCCCTCGCGCCGCAGGCGTCCCCGCGGGCCGCTGTAGCGTGAGGGTGCATGCCGGTCATCGAAATCCTCTGGGAAGGCCTCTCCAACGCCCTGCTCATGGCCTGGGCGGTGTGGTGGGCGCTGGTGCTCGGCTTCGCCATCTCGGCAATCGTCCAGGCCTGGGTGCCCCGCGAGCGCATCGAGCGCGCCATGGGCCGCTCCGGCGCCCGCCCCGTGGGCCTCGCCACCGCCCTCGGCGCCGCCTCCTCCTCCTGCTCCTACGCCGCCATCGCCATCGCCCGGTCCCTGTTCGCCAAGGGAGCCTCCGCGGCGTCCTCGCTGGCCTTCCAGTTCGCCTCCACCAACCTCGTGCTGGAGCTCGGCATCGTCATCTGGGTGCTCCTGGGCTGGCAGTTCACGGTCGCCGAGCTCACGGGCGGCCTGATCCTGATCGCGCTCATGACCCTGTTGCTGCGCCTGTTCGTCTCCCCCCGCCTGGAACGCGGCGCCCGCGCCCACGCCCAGCGCGCCCACGCCGGCCACCAGCACCACTCCGCCGGTCACCCCATGAGCCTGCGCGCGCGACTCACCTCCTCCGCCGCCTGGTCGGACGTGGCCCACAACTTCCGCAACGACTGGGCCATGCTCTACCGGGAGATCCTGCTCGGCTTCATGCTGGCCGGCTTCGTCGGCCTGCTCGGCAACCGCTTCTTCGCGAGCCTCTTCCTCGTGCACGCCCCCTCCGGTCCGCGACTGCTCGAGAACGTGCTCGTGGGCCCGCTGATCGCGGTGGCGAGCTTCGTGTGCTCGGTGGGCAACATCCCCCTCGCGGCCGTGCTCTGGTCGGGGGGCATCGGCTTCGCGGGCGTGATCGCGTTCATCTTCGCCGACCTCATCGTGGTGCCCATCGTGCTCGCCTACCGCAAGTTCTACGGCGGCGAGTACGCCTGGCGGATCGTGGCGTTGATGTACGTGACCATCGTGCTCGCCGCCCTGATCGTCGCCGGCCTCTTCTCAGCCGCCCACCTGATCCCCACCACCCGTCCCAGCCGGGCGGACATCTTCAAGCCCATCGCCCCCGACTACCGCCTCGTGACCAACCTCCTCGGCCTCGCCCTGTTCGCAACCCTCTTCGCCCTCACCATCCGCCGCGGCGCCACCGACCCGGTGTGCGGCATGCACGTCGATCGCGCCGACGCGATCGTGCGCGAGCGCCACGGACGCCGCTACTACCTCTGCTCCCAGGCCTGCGCCGCCCGCTTCGACGCCGCCCATACCGAGGAGAACCCTCAGAGCCCGGCCGCGTGCACCGCCGCCAGCCCCGCCCACTCGCCGTAGGGCGCGAACAGCTCCCGCACCTGCTCCTCGCTCGCGCACGCCCGCGGGTCTCCCCCGCCGAGCAGCCGCCCCGCGAGCTTCAGCAATCCGAGATCCCCCGCCGGCAGCTGGTCGTAGCGGCCCTGCCCGCAGAGCGCCAGCATCTCCACCGTCCAGCGCCCAATGCCCCGGATCGCCCGCAGCCGCCGCCAGCCTCCCTCGGGATGGGGGTCGTGCAGGTCGATCCTCCCCCCCGCCACCTCCACCGCCGCCTCCCGCAGCGCGATCGCCCGCGAGGGCGACAGGCCGCATGACTCAAGCCGCGCCGGAGCCGCCTCCGCCACCGCGGCCGCCGCGGGCGCGTCCCGCAGGCCCGCCGCCCAGGGCTCCTCCCCCTCCCGCCAGCCCCGCCCCAGCCGCGCGATCAGGCCCCGCTGGATCTCCGCCGCCCGCTCGTATTCGATCAGCTGCTCGCACACCGCCCAGGCGAGCGCCTCGAAGGGCTCGGGCCGGCGCGCCGCCCGCAGCCAGGGGCGCCTTCGCACCGAACGCCCGATCAGCGGGTCATCGGCGAAGCTCCGCAGGAACTCCCCCAGATCCTCGTCCACCCCGGTGGCGAACCGCATCCGCGCGATGCCGTGCTCGGCCGCCTCCCGGGTTCGCGCCCGCGCGCCGAACAGCACCTCTCCGCCGCCGAGCTGGGCCACCCGCACCGCCACCGGATCCCCCTGGGCATCGTGCAGCAGCCGCTCCAGCACCCCCTCCCGCCGGCGCGCCAGCCGGTCCAGGCCCAGCCGCCGTGGCAGCCGGAAGGGCCCCGCCGGGCGCACCCGCACGCGCACCTCCACCGTGCCCGCCACGGCCGCCCTCAGCGCTCGGCGCCGGGCCGCCCGAGCAGGTGGATGTCCACCAGCAGCGAGCGCGTGGCGAGGATCTCAAGACCCGTCCGCGGGCCCCCGCCACGCCCGAGAACCGCCCGCCGCGCGCGCCCCCCGCGCGAGGTGCGCCTGGCCAGCGCCCGTCCGCCCCGCGCGCGCCGGCTCGCCAGTCCCACGAGCGCCGCCCCCGCGAGCACGCCCCCGGCGGCCACCGCCATCGTGTGCGCGGCCGGAGCGAGCGTGCGCACCAGCGGAGCCGGCCGCGGGGAGAGCACGATCTCACCGGCGGGGCTTGCGGCCTGGACGCTCACCCGCGCAAGTGTAGACACCGGTCCCGACCCCTTCTCAGCACCGGGCTGCCGCCACTACCTCAAAGCACCCGCTCGTACATCCGGTAGCGCTTGACCACCTGCCCGCCCATCGCCTCCATGCCCCGGTTCATGGCCGTGTTGCTCTCCAGGATCCAGCCCATCTCCCCGCCCTTCTGCGGCCGTGCTTCGGCGGCGTCGAAGTGGCGCTCGTAGAGCAGCGCCGCCACACCCGTGTGCTGGTACTCGGGCTTGACCCCCAGCCAGCCCACCCGCACCCGGTCCATGATCGAGCCCTTGCGCAGGAAGTGCCACCAGCCCAGCGGCAGCAGCCGGCCCTTCATCCTGGCCAGCACCTGGTTGAGGTCGGGGATCGTGATCGCCATGCCCACCACCTCGCCCGTGTCCTCGCGCTCGGCCACCATGAACCAGTGCCTGTCGAAGGCCAGCTGCAGCTCCTGGGCGAGCGCGTCCAGATCCTTCTTGGAGTAGGGCACGAAGTCCCAGTTCTCAGACCAGGCCTCGTTGTAGACCTCCCCGAAGAAGTCCATGTCCCTGCGCAGATGCCGCCGTCGCATCGGCCGCACCCGGATGCGATGCTCCGAGCGGGCCTTCTCGGCGAGCTCCCAGATCACCGGCAGCACCCGGTCGCGCTCGGTGACCTCCAGTTTCCACATCAGCAGGTCCATCGCCTTCTCCATCCCCGCGCCCTCCATCAGGCGCTGGTAGTAGGGCGGATGCCAGGGCTGGTGGATCATCGGGCGCAGGTCGAAGCCCTCCACGAGCACGCCGCACTCGTCGTTCATCGCGAAGTCCGCCGGCCCCACCATCAGCTCCATGCCCCGCTCCCGCAGCCAGCCCTCGGCGGTACCCAGCAGCGCCGCGAGCGCCTCCTCGTCGTCCTCGAGCTCCAGGAACCCGAACCAGCCCCAGCGGGCGTCCCGATGATCGTTGAAGGCGTGGTTCACGTGGGCGCTGATGCGCCCCACCGGCCGCCCGTCGCGGCGCGCCAGGAAGTACTGGGCCTCGCCGTGCTGGAAGAACACGTTCATGCGCCGGTTCAGGAAGATCCGCCGCTCGAGCTTCAGCGGCGGCACCCACAGCGGATGGCTAGCATGCACGCGAAAGGGCAGGTTCACGAACGCCTTCAGGTCGCGCGCGCCGGACACCGGGGTGACTTCGAGGCTCACAGCGCCCGCACCCTACATGTCCATTCCCAGCGACGGCTTGACCCCACCCGGCCCACACGCCCCCACCGCGCCCCGCGATCTGTTCGCGAAGGTCAAAGGCCACGAACGCGAAGCCATCCTCCGCGCCGCCCGGGAGGCGGACATCCTGCCCTACTTCCACGTGCTCACCTCCCCCGCCATGCCCGTGGTGGAGATGGAGGGCGCCCGCCGCATCATGCTGGGCTCCAACAACTACCTTGGCCTCACCGGCGACGAGCGCGTGCTCGCGGGCGCCCAGGACGCCCTGCACCGCTACGGCACCGGCCTCACCGGCTCGCGCTTTCTCAACGGCACCATCCCCCTGCACCTGGAGCTCGAGCGCGAGATCGCCCAGTGGATGGACTGCGAGGACACGATCGTGTTCACCACCGGCCACCAGGCAAACGTGGGCACCCTCGGCACCCTGCTCGCGCCCGGCGACACGGTGATCGCCGACTCCGGCGACCACGCCTCGATCCTCGACGGCTGCCTGCTCTCCCGCGCCAAGCTGAGGCCCTTCCGCCACAACCGCCTGGACAAGCTCGAGCGGGCCCTGCAGCGCGCCCAGAGCGACGGCGGCGGCACGCTGGTGGTGGTCGACGGGGTGTTCTCGATGGAGGGCGACATCGCCCCTCTGCGCGACATCTGCGCGCTGTGCGAGCGCTACGGCGCCCGCCTGATGGTCGACGAGGCCCACGGCGCCGGCGTGCTCGGCGCGCGCGGAGCCGGCACCGCCGAGCTGCTCGGCGTGGAGCAGCGGGTGGACCTGCGCATGGGCACCTTCTCGAAGTCCCTCGCCTCCTGCGGCGGCTTCGTGGCGGGCCCCGCGGACGTGATCGAGTACCTGCGCCTGTACTCCCGCGCCTTCCTCTTCACCGCCTCCGCCGTGCCCGCCGCCCTGGGAGCCGCCCTGGCCGCGCTGCGCATCCTGCGCTCCCCGGAGGGCCCCCCGCTGCTCGCGCGCGTGCTCGAGAACGCCCGCCTGCTGCGCGAGGGCCTGCGGGAGCTCGGCTTCGCGGTGGTCAGCCCCCAGGAGCTCCCCGCGGACGTGGCCGCGGCGCCGGGAGTGCTGCGCGAGGACGGCCGCCCGCGCATCGTCACCCCCGTGGTGCCCGTGCTCGTGGGCGACGACTGGAAGGCGGCGCTCCTGTGGAAGGCCCTCTACGACGGCGGCG
>DATJVV010000189.1:0-7847 GCA_035501635.1 Solirubrobacteraceae bacterium
GTCGTCGTTGGCGAGGGGCACGCCGGAGACGAGGATGCCGTCGCGTCCGGAGACGGTGGATTCGGGCGTGTACTGGCCCGTGTCGATGGCGGCGGTGGCGGTGAGGACCTTGAAGGTGGAGCCGGGGGCGTAGCCGAACTGGAGCGTGCGGTTCACGAGCGGCTGGCCGGAGCGCCCGTGGGCGAGGCGGGCGTAGGCGCCGGGAGAGCGCAGTTCGCCCGGGTCATAGCCGGGTGTTGAGGCCATCACGCGCACGGCGCCCGTGCGGGGGTCCAGGGCGAGGACGGCGCCGCGGTGTTCGCCGAGGGCTTCGATGGCGGTGCGCTGAGCGGCGGGGTCGAGGGTGGTGATGACTTCATCGCCCTGGCGGCGCTTGCCCTGCAGCTGATCGAGGATGGCCTGCAGTTCGTCGCGTCCGGTTTCGCCGTCGAGGGCGGCGTTGCGGTAGCGCTCGAGGGCGATCTGGCCGAGGTCGGTGAAGCTGTAGCCGATCGCCTGGGCGAACAGGCCGCCGGCGGGATAGACCCGAGTGTAGGTGCCTTCCCGACCGGGGACGCTGCGTGCGAGCACGGTGTGGTCGGCGGCGAGGATGGGGCCGCGCTGGATGCGTTCCTGCTCGAGCAGGGAGCGGCGGTTGAGGGCGTTCTGGCGCAGGGAGCTGGCGTCGAAGATGGTCCAGCGGGAGGTGAAGGCGAGCAGCAGCGCGAACAGAACCACCACGAGCAGGTAGAGGCGGACGATCGGCCTATTCACCGAGCGCTCCCAGTTCGAGGCTGCGCACGAGCGCCTCGGCGTCGTTTTCCGAGCGCAGGGTGTGGTCGAGCACGGTGCGGCGGCGGGGTGGCGGGAGGGAGGCGGCGGTCACGCCGGAGACGTAGCCGGCGTTGTAGAGCTTGATGCCGAAGGGCAGTTGGTAGGGGACGCCCTGGTAGAGGGTGATGAGGCCGCGGCTGTTGGTGCCGACGAAGTAGATGGACTGCAGAGCCACGTATGCGCCGGCGGCGAACATAGCGAAAACGACGAGGGCCACGGCGGCCATGCGGGCGTGGCGGATGCGGGCCCGTTTGCGGGCGGCGGGGGCATCCTCACCGGAGCCGGGAAGACGTGGGCGGCGGCGGCGCACGGAGGCCGGCTGCGGGGTGGCCAGGGCGGTGACGGACGCCGCGGAAGCGGAGTGGAGCGGGGCCCTCTCAGAGGCCTCGGCGAAGGGCGGGGCTTCGCCGGTGGGAGCCTCGGCGGCGGCCGCGGGGGGAGCGGGAACAGTGCTGACGCCGGCGGGTTGCGCGCCGGCGCGGGGATCCTCGAGGCGAAAGAGGACCACGGTGATATTGTCGCGGCCCCCGGCCTGGTTGGCGGCGGCGATCAGCGCCTCGCCGGCCTCGCGCAGGGAGGGGTGGGCGGTGAGGAGCTCGGCGATGCGCTCCTCGGGGACCATCGTGGTGAGGCCGTCGCTGCAGAGCAGGTAGACGTCGCCGGAGCGGGTCTGGAAGGAGAGGGTGTCGATCTCCACGGCGGGCTCGGGGCCGAGGGCGCGGGTGATGACCGAGCGCTGGGGATGGTCGAGGGCTTCGGCGGCGCTGATCTTGCCCTGGCGGACGAGCTCGTCCACGAGGGAGTGGTCCTCGGTGAGGCGGCGCAGGACGCCGTCGCGCAGGCAGTAGGCGCGGCTGTCGCCCACATGGGCGATGGCGAGCTCTTGCGCGGCCACGTAGGCGGCGGTGAGGGTGGTGCCCATGCCGGCCTGCTCGGCGTTGCTGTGAGAGAGCTCGTGGATGCGGGCGTTGGCGGCGAGGGCCCTGGCGGCGAGGTCGCTCTCGGGCTCGGTCGTGTCGTCGAGGCCCTCGGCGAAGGACTGCACGGCGATCCTGGAGGCGACCTCGCCGGCCTGGGCGCCGCCCATGCCGTCGGCGACCACGAACAGGGGTGCGCGGGCCAGCAGGGAGTCCTCGTTGGCCCGCCGCTGCAGGCCGGTGTCGCTGGTGGCGTACTGCTCGGCGACGCGAAGCATCGGGGGTCAGTCCACCTCGAAGGTGAATTCGGAGTCGCCGATGCGCAGGCGATCGCCGGGGTGCAGCGGGCGCGGGGACTCGAGCAGCTCCTCGTTGAGGTAGGTGCCGTTGGTGGAGTTGAGATCTTCGACGACGAGGATATTGCCCTGCTCGCAGATGCGGGCGTGACTGGAGGAGGCGAAGGGATCCTCGAGTCGGATCTCGGCTTGGTCGCCGCGTCCGAGCACGATGTTCCCGTCGAGATCGTAGATCATGCCCGGGTCGTGGCCGGGCGCCCGCTCGACGACGAGCCGCGGGGATCGTCCGCGCAGGTCGGCGACGTTGGCGGCGGAGGCGGCGTACAGGCCGGTGGCGTCCGGCGGGGCGGCGCCGGCGGAGGCGGCGCCGAGCGTGGGGGCGCCCGCGCCGCGCAGGTCGCGCAGGGCGCTGCGGGCGACCCACAGCACGAACAGGTAGATGACGGCGAGGAAGCCGAACTTGAGGGCCACGGAGACGGGGGCGAGAGAAGTCACGGAGAGTGGCGCCCGCGCATCAGGAGAGGTCGAAGACGATCTCGGTGGAGCCGAGCTGCAGGCGATCGCCGGGGTGCAGGAGGCGGGCTGCACGGACCTCGCGGCCGTTGACGCGTAGGCCGTTGGTGGAGCCCAGGTCGCTCACGCTCCAGCCCTCGGAGGAGGGGCGCAGCTCGGCGTGGCGGCGGGAGATGCCGGCGTCCTCGAGCACGATCTCACAGTCATGGCTGCGGCCGATGACGCCGCCGTCGAGCGGCACCAGCAGGCGCCTGCCGTCGACCGTGAGCAGTGCGCGCGGCGGCTGGCGCACACGGGCCTTGCGCACGGCGCCGCGGACGCGGTCGGAGTTGGAGTAGACCATCGTGCGGCCGTGCTCGTCCTCGGGCGCCACGGCGGGCGAAGGGACGGGCGCGGAGACGGGAGCGGGCGCGAGCTCTGCGGCGGCGGACTCCTCCTCGACGCGGACCAGACGAGCGCGGATGCCGAATTCGCCCAGCGCGAGGGTGTCGTCGGTGTGGAAGACGATGGTGGGGCGGGTGGCGAGGATGAGGTTCTCGCGGCGGGCGTGCTCGAGCAGGTAGGCGCAGAGCTCCTCGATCAGCTCACCCTCCACACCCTCGTAGCGGGCGCGGTCGGCGGGGGAAAGCCAGATGGAGTACTCGTTGGGCGCGTAGGTGCGGGAGACGGAGGTGGTGCGGTGCTCGTCCATCTCGCGGGCGAGCTTGTGGGCCAGCTCGATGGGCCTGACCTCGGAGCGAAAGAGACGCCCGAAGGTGCCCTCGACGAGGTTCGAGATGGTGCTCTCGAGGCTGCTCAGCAGGCTCATGGCTCACTACCTTAAGGGCGCGGGCGTCCCGGGGCGCGGGTGGCGAGCCGGGAGGGCTCGCGGGTGGCGGGCGCGGCGGGTGCGCGACACCCGGAACGGGGCCCCTCGGGTCTCAGATGGGCCCCCGCATGGCGCGAGCGCCGACGGCGAGGGCGCCTCCGAGGACGGTGCCGAGGAGCAGACCCCGGGGTTCGGGCAGGGGCGTCTGGCTGGAGAGGCCGCGCAGGGCAAGGGGGGTGGCGGCGGCGAGGACAGCGCACCACACGACGGCGGCCAGCGCGTCCAGCGGTGCGCTGCGGCCACGGACCAGCAGGGGGAGCGCGGCGGCGGCGAGAGCCCAGAGGGCGGCGCCGAGGAGCAGACCGAGGGTGAGCTCGGGGGCGAGCACGTGGCGGGCGGCGGCTGTGAGGGAGCCCTCCCAGATGGCGCGGGGCGGCGGCGAGACGGGGGGGGCGAGCCACAGGCGGGAGCTCGCGGAGCCGGATGTGATCAGGGCGGCGCTGAGCGCGAGCCACCAGTAGCCGAGCGCGCCGAGGACCGCGCGCGAGCGCCAGTGAGAGGCCTGGCCGGCGAGGGCGGGATAGGCGCCGGCGAGGCCGAGCAGGCCGAGTAGGGGGGCGAGGAGGGCGAGGAGGTAGGCCAGGGGCGGGCGGTTTCCGAGCACCAGCAGGGGGGCGGCGAGGACGAGCGCCAGCAGAGCGAGGCCGGTGCGTGCGTCCGCGACCTCCCAGGCGGCTAGAGCGAGAGCGGCGGCGAGCCAGATCACACGGGGCAGGGCGAGACGTTCCAGCAGGGGCGGAACAACGGAGGGCGCGGGCTCCGGATGGGGGGTCTCGTCGAGCGATGGCTGCTCGGAGGAGGGATGGACCGAGCGGCGGCGCGGTGGGCGCGTGCGAATGGTGGGATCGGGCTCGCGGGCCGGGGAGTTGGCGTGCAGACCCCCCTCGAGGGCGATCCGGAGGCCATCGCGGAGCTCGGCGAGGGGGGGGCGCTCGTGGGGGTCGACGGCGAGGGCGCGATCGAGGTGGGCGCAGAGCTCGGGGGGCAGGTCCGGGCGGCGGGTGGCGAGCGGGGGAAGCGGGCGGCCGATGCGGCGGGCGGTGGCGGCGGGCGTGGGGGCGCGCACGGGGTTCTCGCCGCTGAGGGCCTCGTAGAGGACGAGGGCGAGGGAGTAGACGTCGGCGGCCTCCGTCACCTGATGGCCTTCGCTCTGCTCGGGGGCCATGTAGGCGAGGGTGCCGAGGGTCTCGCCGGTGCGCGTGAGGGCCTCCTCGCCGGCGATGCGGGCGCCGCCGAAGTCGGTGAGCTTGACAGGGCTCTCGCGCTCGCCGGGACGGCTGCTGGGCACGAGCACGTTCTGGGGCTTGACGTCGCGGTGCACCACGCCGCGGGCGTGGGCGTGGGCGAGGGCCTCGGCGAGGGCCAGGCCGATCTCGGCGACGCGCTCGTCCGAGAGCTCCCGGCGGGCGATGAGCGTCGCCAGCGTCTCGCCGTGCACGAGCTCGGAGATCAGGTAGAAGGCGTCCTCCTCGACGTAGGCCTCGTACAGGGCCACGATCGCGGGGTGGGCGAGGCGGGCGGCGGCGAGGGCCTCCCGGCCGGCGCGATCGGCCACGTCCTCCTCGCCCTCCCACCCTCCCTCCCGCGGCGCCAGGGCGGCGGGAGGCAGGGGTATGCGCTTGAGGGCGACCTCGCGGTGCAGAAGCTCGTCCCGGGCGCTCCACACCACGCCGAAGCCGCCGGCGCCGAGGCGCTCGCGCAGGCGATAGCGCCCGTGCAGCAGGGTGTTCTCCCGGACGGGGGAGCGCCGGCGGGAGGCGGGCAGCGGGAGGGTGTCGATGGAGCTCACCGGATGGCGCGTTCGCCGGCCGCAGGCGTCGATCCTGCCTGGACGGGCAGGATCTGACCGGGTGAGCGAGAAGTTGCAGACGGACTGGCGACTGGAGGGGCAGTCATACTGGGGGCTCCTTCGATTTGGCCCCCGCAAAGGGAGGATTTGCTTTTGTCGTTCTTCGACGACGGCGAGGAGACCGCGACTCGCCCGGCAGCGCGGGCGCCGCGGGCGCCACAGAAACCACGGCCACGAAGCCCGCGGCGGGCGGGCGGTGGCCACGGCCAGGATCAGCACACGCTGATGGTGCGCCGGCGGGTGGCCGCGGGAGTGGGGGTGGTGCTGTTGATCATCGTGGTGCTGATCGTCAACGGCTGCCTGAAAAGCCAGAAGACGCAGGCGCTGCGGGAATACGGCCACAACGTGAGCCGGATCGTGGAAGAAGCCGACCAGAAGGTCTCCAAGCCGCTGTTCGCGGAGCTGGCGGGGGCGAGCGGCAAGTCGGCGCTGGACGTGGAGACGGAGATCGATCAGCTGCATCTGGAAGCTCAGCAGCTGGCGTCGCAGGCGAAGGGCCTGAGCGTGCCCTCTGAGATGGGCTCGGCGCAGCGCAATCTCACGCTGGCGTTGAACCTGCAGGCCGAAGGGGTGGCGAAGGTGGGCGACCAGGTGCGGGCGGCGCTGGGCGGGCAGTCCCAGCAGGCGAGCGAGCTGATCGCGGGGGCGATGGAGAACTTCCTGGCCTCCGACGTGATCAGCTCCCAGCGGGTGAGCCCGCTGGCCGAAGAGGCGCTGCGGGCCGGAGGGGTGCAGGGACAGACGGTGGCGACGTCGCGCTTTTTGCCGAACATCGGCTGGCTGGAAGCGAGCACGGTGCAGGCGCGGCTCGCGGGACAGTCCACGAGCGGACAGAGCGGGCAGGTGACGCCGGGCACCCACGGGAGCGCGCTGATCGGGGTGAGCGTGGGAAGCACGGAACTGGCGAGCGAACCGACGCTCAACCACATCGGCGGGGGATCGAACCCGACGTTCGCGGTGACGGTGGAAGACTCGGGCGAAAGCAGCCAGACGGGCGTGAAGGTGGACGTGACGGTGACCGCGGAGGGCAAGCAGCTGAAGGGCAGCGGCACGATCGGCTCGATCCAGGCGGGGCAGAAGACGAGCGTGAACGTGCCGGTGGCGGGTGTGCCGACGGGGGTGGCGGCGAAAGTGGAAGCCTACGTGGAGCCGGTGCCGGGAGAGACCTCCACGGAAAACAACAAGGGCACCTACCTGGCGATCTTCAGCTCCTAAGCCGATCGCGGCTCTCGGCTCGGGGGGGCGGAGTGCGCGCGGGGGCGCTGGCGGGAGCGCTAAGTTGTGAGCTCGATGGCGAGCTCGCTCACGGATACCCAGGGGATCGTGGCGGTCGCGGCGGGGGCACTGGCGATCGTGGCGCTGGCGGGATGCCTGGCGCTGGCGATGACGGTGCGGCGGCTGCGACGAGATCAGCGCACGGTGCTGGGCGAGGGGCGCGAGCGAGACGTGGTGGCGCACGCGGTGGAGATGCAGGACGGCTTCGAGGCGCTGCGCGGCTACGTGGAAGACGCGGCGGCGCGTTTGGACGGACGGCTTGCGGGGGTGGAGACGGCGCTGCGGATGACGCTCGGGCACCGGGCGCTGGTGCGCTACGACGCCTACAACGAGCTCTCGGGCAAGCAGTCGATGTCGATCGCGTTGCTCGACGACGAGCGATCGGGGATCGTGCTCACCTGCATCCACCACCGCGACCAGGCGCGGCTGTACGCCAAGCAGGTGTATGGGGGTCGGGCCGAGCAGGAGCTCTCGCCCGAGGAGCAGGAGGCGGTGCGCGCGGCGCTGAACCCCGTGGAGAGCGCGCCCCACGGAGATGTCGCCGCTCAGCGAGCCAGCTGAGGGAGACGCCGCGGCGGGGCTGCCGCGGGTGGGCTACCTCGGCCCGGAGGGGACCTTTACCGAGCAGGCGCTGCTGGGCAGCGCGGCGGCGGGCGCGGTGGCGCCGGTGGCGCTGGCCACGATCTACGAGGCGATCGAGGCGGTGAGAGCGGGCGCGGTGGACTTCTCGGTGGTGCCGATCGAGAACTCGCTGGACGGCTCGGTGACGGTGACGCTGGACCTGCTGGCCGATGATTCGCGGTCCACCCCGCTGCGGATCGTGGGCGAGACGCTGCTCTCGGTGCGCCACTCCCTGATCGCCGCACGGGAGCTGGCGCTCGAGGAGATCGACACGGTGCTCACCCACCCGCAGGTGCCGGGCCAGTGCGAGCGGTTCCTGCGGGGGGAGCTTCCCCGGGCGGCGGTGCTGGCGGCGAGTTCGACGGCGGAGGCGGTGCGGCGGGTGGTGGAGGAGGGACGCGGGGACCAGGCGGCGCTGGGGACGGTGCTGGCGGCCTCGATCTACGGCGGCACGGTGCTCAGGGAGGGGGTGCAGGACCGCGACGACAACGAAACGCGCTTTGTGTGGCTGGCCGCGGGGGAGCGGGCCGCCGTGCCGGAGCCACCGCTGCGCGAGGAGGGACAGGGCGATGAATGGAAGACCTCGGTGGTGTTCTGGGGTCCCGGGGCCGACAGCGCGGGCTGGCTGGTGCGGTGCCTGGCGGAGTTCAGCGAGCGGGGGATCAACCTCACCAAGATCGAGTCCCGGCCCAATC
>DATJVV010000190.1:0-2812 GCA_035501635.1 Solirubrobacteraceae bacterium
GGCGCTGGGAGGGGTGGCGCTGTGGGCGATCGCGGGGGTTGGGTTCGTGAACTACGACACCCTCTACGGCCTCGCCTGGGGAGGCCAGCTCTCCCGGGGGAGCATGCCGGCCTACGAAGTTCCAATCGCCCCCACTCCCCATCCGCTGGTGGAGGTCCTCGGGGTGGCGCTCGCGCCGTTGGGAGCGCACGGGGCGATCGTGGCGACGGTGGCGCTCGCCTTCCTGGCCCTGGCGGGATGCGCGTGGGTGATCTACGCCCTGGGAGCCCGCTGGTTCGGGCCGCTCGCCGGCGGCCTGGCGGCGCTCATCTTCATCACCCGGGTGCCTGTGGTCTCCTACGGCGTGAGGGCCTATGTGGACATCCCCTACCTGCTGCTGGTGCTGGGGGGGGTGCTCGTGGAGATGCGCCGCCCCCGGGCGGGAGCGCCGGTGCTGGCGCTGCTGGCGCTGGCGGGGCTGCTGCGACCCGAGGCGTGGGCGTTCTCGGGCCTGTACTGGCTGTATCTCTGGTTCGGGCGCGATCGGTTCGACCGTGATCGTTCCCGCGGGGAGCTCATGTGCCTGGCCCTGCTCGCGGCGGCCGCCCCGCTGATGTGGGTGCTCAGCGACCTGCTGATCACCGGCGAGCCCCTGTGGTCGCTCACGAACACCCGCCACACCGCCCGGATCCTGGACCGGTACACGGGCATCGGTAACGTGCCCGAGTACATCCCCCGGCGCATCGGCGAGATCCTGCGCCCGCCGGTGCTGGTGGGGGCGGCCCTCGGGGGTGTGCTCGCGCTCGTGTGGCTGCGCGAGCGAGCGCGGCCGGGCGCCGTGGTGGGGGCGATCGCGGTGGTGGTGTTCGCGGCGTTCGCCACCATGGGCCTGCCCATCGACACCCGCTACGCCTTCCTGGCGAGCGCAATCCTGTGCGTGTTCTGTGGGGTGGGCGTGTTCGGCTGGACCCTCCTGCCGCGAGGCGATCGCCGGCGGCGCTGGTGGATGGCGGGGGGGTTGTTGGTGCTGGCGGGCCTGATCGCCTACGCGCCCAGCCAGATTGGGGCGCTGCACGGCGAACTGGGAAAGCTCGGGCGGGTGCAGGCCATCGAAGACGACCTCGTGGCGCTGGTGAGGTCCAATGCGATCAACCTGCGGTGCGGTCCCGTGGGGGTGCCCAACCACGCGCCCATCCCCCTGCTGTCCCTCTACCTGAAGACCAGCCCCGCGAACGTGGTGAGCGCCCAGGTGCACCAGATCGAACGGGGCGTGTACGTGGATCCCGCGAGCTCCGAAGTGGAAGAACGCTACGTGCTCGACCCCCACGACCCCCACCTGCCGGCGAGCGTGCCGCCGGGCTTTCGGGAGTCCGCCACCAACCGCTCCTGGCTGATCTTCAAGCGCTGTGAATAGCGGACCGTGCACCCCCCGTCGAGGCTTCTGCGTCGGCCGCCCGAATCCCCGCCCGAGACTCCGGTCCGGGAGCTCCCGCTGCGCCTGCCGGGGATCGCTTAAGGCTGCTTCCTTCCGGACCTGACCTGGTTCGCGAGCCGGCACCGCGCGGGACCCGACCCATCGACGCCACCGGCGAGGCGAACGACCGACCGAAGACCCCTCGGAGGGGAGTTCGGCCCCGCTAGAGCGGATTGCGGGTACAGGGCTCCGCTACGTCCCCGCCTAGCACGGTCCGCCCGCGATCCTAGCGGAGGGGCGCTCCCATGCGCCAAGCCCGGCCGTCGAGCCGGCCCCGCGGGGGTGCGAACGGGACCGCGGCGAGGGGGACGGCGAGTGATGGCGGGGGACCCGCGAGAGGGATTGCACACCGGTGGAGCCAGTTGCGTTAGGCTGCCCGGCCGTGACCAACTTCAAAGACGTCTCCACAAGGCTTTTCCCCGTCCGTCCCCGGCTCACGCTCGCGCTGGCGGCCCTCCTGGTGGGCGGCCTCGTCGCCGGCTGCGGCTCGGGCGGCTCCAGCACGATCACGGTGGGCAACGAGAACAAGTCCGACGAATCGCTCGCCACCGCGAGCTCCTCGAGCACCAGCACAACCAGCACCACCGCCAAGACCCCCACCAGCGGTCCGCTGTCCAAGGAACCCCACATCACCCCACCGAGCGGATCCCCCCCGAAGACGCTGGTGAAGAAGGACCTGATCGTGGGCACCGGCACGGAAGCGAAGACTGGAGACGCGGTATCCGTCAACTACGTGGGCGCCCTCTACAGGAACGGCAAGGTGTTCGACGCCTCCTGGAAACGCAAAGAACCCTTCCAGTTCACCCTCGGCAAGGGCCAGGTGATCCCCGGTTGGGAACAGGGAGTGCTGGGCATGAAGGTGGGAGGCAGGCGCGAACTCATCATCCCGCCGTCCCTCGCCTACGGCGTGAAGGGCTCGCCGCCCTCGATCCCGCCGAACGAAACGCTCATCTTCGTGGTGGACCTGCTCGGCGCGTAGCGTTCGAGGGTCCCAACCACCTGCGGCCGTGCGGGCGCCGGCGCTGACCCTGGCGCTGAGCGCCCTGGCCGCGGGAGCGCTGGCGGGCTGCGGCCACTCCCAGCCCACGCCCTCCCAGCTGGCGCTCGAGCGCGAAGACCTGATCGCCCTCGCCAAAGCTCTCCAGAGCCGGGAGCCCCAGGTGGGCAGGGAGCTGGCGGCCACCAAGCGGGCGTGGCCCCTGGTGGTGAACGGCCTGCCCATGGGCTCCCCGCAGAACCTCGTGGGGCCCGTGTCCGCGGCCGCCGCCAGCGCCGCCGCCGTCACCACCCCGGCGCTCGTGGGAGAAGCCCGCGGCTACACCCTCACCGGCCCCGCCGCCTCCACCACCGGGCCCGCGG
>DATJVV010000191.1:0-3384 GCA_035501635.1 Solirubrobacteraceae bacterium
CCCGGGAAGCGCTCTCGTGGGAGGCACCTACGGGGGGCCGATCTTCAACATGGGGCCCCCTGGGGGGTACCCGATCGTGGCGGGGGAGTTTGTGAGCACGGAGGACGGGGCGGGGATCGTGCACATCGCGCCGGCGTTCGGGCAGGACGACTTCGAGGTGGCGGCGGCGAGCAACGTCAAGGGCTTCGACCCCCTGAAACCAGGCACGCTGCTGAACCCCGTGAACCCGGATGGGACGTTCGACGGACGGGTGCGCAGCTACGAGGGACGGGAATACGGGGGGCGGAGGGTGAAGGACCCGCAGGTGACGGATGACCTGATCGAGGATCTGGGCAAACGGGGCCTGCTGCTGCGAGAGGAGCGCTACGAGCACTCATACCCGCACTGTTGGCGGTGTGGGACGCCGCTGATCTACTACGCGAAGAAGTCCTGGTACATCCGGACCACGGCGGTTAGGGAGCGGATGCTCGCGGCCAACCAGCAGGTGGGTTGGCATCCGGAACACGTGCGGGAGGGGCGGTTCGGGGACTGGCTGTGCAACAACGTGGATTGGGCGCTGTCGCGGGAGCGCTACTGGGGGACGCCGCTGCCGGTGTGGCGGTGCGGGGCGGGTCACAGCCACACGGTGGGGTCCTTCGGGGAGCTGGCGGAGCTCTCCGGGAAGCCCGTGCTGGCCGACCACCACCGGCCGCACGTGGACGAAGTGAGCTTCCCGTGCCCGCACGTGGGTGGCGAAGGGGACGGCATGGCGGCAGGCGGGCCAGGCGGCGGCGAAGCGTGCGGAAAGCCGACGAGGCGGGTTCCGGAGGTGATCGACGTGTGGTTCGACTCGGGGGCGATGCCGTTCGCGCAGCACCATCACCCGTTCGAGCACGAGAGGGAGTTCGAGGAGAGCTTCCCGGCGGACTTCATCTGCGAGGCGCAGGATCAGACGCGGGGGTGGTTCTACTCGCTGCTTGCGATCTCCACGCTGCTGGGGCGGGAGGGGCCCTACCGGAACGTGGTGTGCCTGGGGCTGATCCTGGACGGGGAGGGTCAGAAGATGTCGAAGTCGCGGGGCAACACGGTGGAGCCGTGGCGGGTGCTGGATGCGTACGGGGCGGACGCGTTCAGGTGGTACTTCTTCACCTCCAAGCAGCCCTGGGACGGGTATCGGTTCTCGGAGGAGGCGATCGGGGAGGGGGTGAGGCTGTTCCTGAAGCAGCTGTGGTCCACGTATTACTTCTACGTGCTCTACGCGCGGGCGGCGGGGGAGCAGTTGGGAAAGGCCACGGGTGACCGTTGCGAGGAGCGGGTCGGGGAGCAGGTCGAGGGCCAGGCGGGAGACCTCGACCGGTGGGCGCTCTCGCGGACGGCGGCCACGGCGGACCTGGTGGGAGAGCGGCTTGAGGCCTACGACGTGACGGCGGCGGGGCGAGCGCTGGGGGAGCTGGTGGACGAGCTCTCGAACTGGTACGTGAGGCGCTCGCGCAGGCGGTTCTGGGACGGGGAGGAGCAGGCGTTCCGAACGCTGAGGAGCTGTTTGGTGGCGGTGGCGAAGCTGCTGGCGCCGCTGTGTCCGTTCATGGCGGATGAGATCTACGACAACCTGGATGGGACGCTGGAGAGCGTGCACCTGTGCGACTTCCCGCGAGGAGAGGAGCTGGGGGGACGGGATGAGGAGCTCGAACGGGCGATGGGGACGGCACGGGAAACGGTGAGGCTGGGGTTGGGGGCGAGGGGGAAGGCGAAGATCAAGGTGAGGCAGCCGCTGCGGGAGGCGGTGGTGGTGGCGGACGGGCGGGAGCGGGAGGGGATCGAACGGCTGGCGGAGATCGTGCGAGAGGAGCTGAACGTCAAGCGGGTGCGGTTCGTGGCGGCGGCGGAGGAGCTGGGGAGCTATGAGGTGAAGGCCAACTACCGCAGCCTGGGGCGGCTGTTCGGCTCGGACATGCCGGGGGCGGCGGAGGCGATCGCGGCACTGGAGCCCGGGCGGGTGGCGGCGGCGATGCGGAGCTTGGAGGCAAGCGGCGAGGATGCGGGGGCTGCCGAGGAGGAGCTGGGGATCGGGATCTCGGTGGCGGGGCGGGAGCACGTGCTCAGGCGCCAGGACGTGATCCTCACGATGAAGGCGCCGGACGGCTACAGCGTGGAGCGTGAGGGCACCCACGCGGTGGCGCTGGACCTGTCGCTGGACGAGGAGCTGGTGCGGGAGGGGCGGGCGCGGGAGATGGTGCACGCGATCCAGAACGCGCGCAAGGGAGCGGGGCTGCAGGTGGAGGATCGCATCGAGCTGTGGCTCGCCGGCGCCGGGGACCTGCTGGCGGCGGCGAGGGAGCACCGGGAGTATCTGGCGGGGGAGACCCTGGCGGTGGGGCTGACGGTGAGCGAGAACGGCCTGGACGGGCACGCGGACGAGCGGGCCTACCGGGAGGTGACCGAGGTGGACGGGTTGGAGCTCTCGATCGCGCTGCGGCGCGCGGAGGGCTGACGGGCCTCACGAACCGCCTGTCGGGCCAGCCGCGGCGCGGCTCGGACCGGGGGCTATCCCGGCAGATATTCTGGCGTGCGCCCTAAGCGGCGAGCACGGGCTCGAGCTCGGCCTCCAGGCGCTTCTTGGGATAGGCGCCGATGACGGTCTTCACCGGTGAGCCTCCCTTGAAGAGAATCATGGTGGGGATGGAGAGCACCTGATAGCGGGCGGCGGTCTGCTGGTTGTCGTCCACGTTGAGCTTCACGACGCGCAGGTCCGGGCGCTCGCTGGCGATCTCCTCGAGCACCGGGCCGACCACGCGGCAGGGGCCGCACCAGGGAGCCCAGAAGTCGACGAGCACGGGACCCTCGGCCTCGAGGACCTCGGCGTCGAAGTTGTTGTCGGTGACTTCGGCGAGTGAGCCTGCCATGGTGGATCTCCTTGGGGTTGCGGGGCTTCGATGGCTGGGAGGCGACGGGGCGAAACGGCGATTCGGGCTCGTCGGGAGAGCTGCCCGCCCTCACCTTCCTCCCAACACTATACAAAGTGAAGGAAGGGCCTCAGGGAACCCCTTCAGAGCACCTGGCCCTGGAGGAAGCCGGCGAGGAGGACCAGCCAGCCGCCGATCTCGGCGACGATTAGGGCGATCATGTAGGCGGAGGTGCCGGGAGGGGGCTCGCGGAAGACGTTGTCGGTGCGGGCGAGGCGGGCCTGGATGGAGTAGTTGGCGACGGAGGCGAAGAAGAACAGGGCCATGGCGGCGGCGGCGAGGAGATTCACGAGCGAGGAGAAGGCGCTGAGCTGGACGAAGACGGCGACGAGCAGGAGGGCGAAGCTGTAGAGGAGGGCGGCCCGGTGGGCGATGTCCAGGTAGGGGTGGGCGGCGTGGTCGGGGGAGGCGAGGATCTGGCGGTACTTCCACACGCCGAGCA
>DATJVV010000192.1:0-2829 GCA_035501635.1 Solirubrobacteraceae bacterium
GCGAAAAGTGGGCTCGGGCGGGGGAGGGGAGGGCCCCCCGATCGCGCGCTCAGGCCGGCCAGCTGTGATCGCCGCTGACCGCGCCCCTGACCACCTTCAGGCCCAGCAGCGCGCACTTGCGCCGGGTGGCCGACACGGGGATCCCCAGCAGCTCGAGCGCCCAGTCCGCGTCCAGCTCGCCCACCCGCGCGAGCTCCATGCCCTTGAGCTCCTCCGAGGCGATCGACGCCGCGGCCTGGGAGATCGCGCAGCCGTGCCCGTGAAAGCGCAGGTCCTCGATGCGCCCGTCCGCCACCCGGATGTGCACCCCCAGCTCGTCCCCGCAGAGGGGGTTGTGCTCGAGACCCTCGAGGTCGTGCGGCTCCAGCTCGCCGAAGTTGCGCGGGCGCTTGTAGTGCTCGAGGATGTAATCGCGGTAGAGGTCGTCCATCGGGGATGAGTGGTCGGGGCTTTGGGTGGGCGTCTCAGTCGGGTATCTATTTTTCGGAGTCCGTATAACTATCGTTATACGCAACTGTTTTGGGAGAACAATGTCCTCGCGCCGTAGTAACCATGGCTATACGCCACATCGGCTCTCGCGCGGACTGTCACTCAGATGACTGTTCACTCAGATGACTGTTCACTCAGATGACTGTTCATTCAGATGCATCTTCACGTGAGACCGAACACGTCTCGACCGGCGAGCAGCGCCTGAACGAGCGCGTCGATATCCGTCGGCTCGTTGTAGACGCCCACGCTCGCACGCGCCGTGGCGGGCAGGCCCAGGCGGCGCATGAGCGGCTGGGCGCAGTGGTGGCCCGCGCGGATGCACACCCCGCCCCGGTCGGCGAGCTCGGCGACGTCGTGGGGGTGGATGCCCTCAATCGTGAACGACGCGAGGCCCCCCCGGCGCTCGGCCTCGGGGGGTCCCACCACGCGCAGGCCCGGCACCTGCGCCAAACGCTCGAGCATGTACCCGGTGAGGGCCAGCTCGTGGGAGCGCACCCGCTGCATGCCGAGCGCCGCGAGGTAGTCCACCGCCGTCCCCAGTCCCACCGCCTCGGCGATGGGGGGGGTGCCAGCCTCGAACTTGTAGGGCAGCTCGTTCCAGACGGCAGACTGGAAGTCCACGGCGGCGATCATGTCCCCGCCGGTGAGGAAGGGCTCCATCTCATCGAGGATCTCCTCGCGGCCGTGCAGCACGCCGATGCCGGTGGGCCCGAGCGCCTTGTGGCCGGTCCAGGCATAAAAGTCCGCGCCGATCGCTCTCACGTCCACCGGCATGTGGGGGACCGCCTGGGCGCCGTCGATCAGCGTGGTGGCGCCGGCGGCGCGCGCCCGGGCCACGATCTCCCGCACGGGGTTGATCGTGCCGAGCACATTGGAGACGTGGGCGAAGGTCAGCAGCCGCACGTCCCCCCGCGCCAGCTCCCCGTCCAGCTGCTCCAGCGAGAGCTCGCCGCGCTCGTCCACCTCCAGGTAGCGCAGCTGTGCGCCCCGCTCGCGGCAGAGCACCTGCCAGGGAACGATGTTCGCGTGGTGCTCCATCTGGGTCGTGAGCACCGCGTCGCCGGGTCCCACCTTGGCGCGACCCCAGGCGTAGGCCACGAGGTTGATGGCCTCCGTGACGTTCTTGGTGAAGATCGTGCTCCGCGGCTCGTCTCCCACGAAGGCCGCCACCCGCGCGCGTGCCCCGTCGTAGGCGGCGTCGGCCTCCCGGGCCAGCGCGTAGACGCCGCGATGCACGTTGGCGTTGTGCTCGCGCAGGTGCTCCGCCATCGCCTCGATCACGCACGCCGGCTTCTGGGCGGTGGCGCCGGTGTCGAGGTAGATCGGCTCCCGGCCCTCGAAGCGGCGGGCGAAGATCGGGAAATCTCCGCGCACCCCCAGTGAGGTGAGGGTGGCGCCCTGCCGATGGGCGTCTCGCGACCCGGCCTCGCGCCGAGCCGCACCCCTGGGCTCAGCGACTGGTGGCATAGGCCTCGATGTCCTCCCGGGCCGCCGCCAGCTTCGCCGCCAGCCTGCCCCGCACGAGCTCCTCCAGCGGCTCGTCCCGGAGCTCGGCGAGGATCGGCTCGAAGAACCCTTCCACCAGCACCCTCACCGCCGCCGGGCGATCCAGGCCGCGGGACTGCATGTAGAAGATCGCGTCCTCGTCGAGCTCTCCCACCGTGCCGCCGTGCGAGGCCGACACGTCGTCGGCGGACACCAGCACCGAGGGGATCGCGTCCAGGCGAGCCTTCGGGGAGAGCATCATCGTGTGGATCTGCAGGTAGGTGTGCGTCCGCTGCGCTCCGGGGTCGATCTGGATCAGCCCCTCGAAGGAGCTGCGGCTCTCGCCCGTGGCGGCGCCCCGCCAGTGCACGTCCCCGCCGGAGGGCCCCGTCTCGTGCAGGTCCACCGCGAAGGCGTCCAGGTGCTCGCGGCCCTCCGCGAAGAACAGACCCCGGAAGGCCATGTCCCCGCCCGGCTCTGACACCGCCAGCTCGAGGTGCTGGCGCACCAGGTGGCCGCCCAGCAGGCAGGGCAGCCAGTGGCAGTAGGCGTCCCGGCCCACCCCCACGAAGCGCGTGGACACGTCATAGACCTGCCCGGGACTCGCCGCGCCCCAGTCCTGCACCTGCGCGAGCCGGCAGCGGGCGCCATCGTGCAGGTAGAGCTCGAACGCCCCCGCGTGCAGCGCCTGGCCGCCGTCCGCGAAGGGCTCGGCGAGCTCGTACTCGTGCACCCGGAAGTCGCTGCCCGCCTCGCCCACGATCAGCGTGCGCCCGTACTGCGCCACGCCCTCGCCGCCGATCGCGTACACGATCTCGAAGGGCTCCTCCACGCTCACCCCCGGCGGCACCCGCA
>DATJVV010000193.1:0-4070 GCA_035501635.1 Solirubrobacteraceae bacterium
GCGGGACGGACGCTGATGGTGGGCCACCTGCTGGAGTACCACCCGGCGGTGGAGCGCCTGAAGGGGCTGCTGGCGAGCGGAGAGCTGGGGGATCTCTACTACGTGTACGGCAATCGGTTGAACCTGGGCAAGCTGCGGGCGGACGAGAACGCCCTCTGGAGCCTGGGCGCCCACGACGTGTCGGTGGTGCTGGCGCTGGTGCGGGAGGAGCCCGTGGAGTGCGTGGCGCGGGGCTCGAGCTTCGTGCGGGAGGGGGTGGAGGACGTGGTCTTCTGCTACCTGAGGTTCCCCTCCGGGGCGGTGGCCCACCTGCACCTCTCCTGGCTGGATCCCCACAAGGAGCGCCGTCTCACGGTGGTGGGCTCCCAGCGGATGGCCACCTTCGACGACATGCAGTTGGAGGGGAAGCTCACGGTGTACGACAAGGGTTTTGACGAGGATTCGCGCTCGTGGGGGGAGTACATCGCGCGCTCCGGCGACATCTACTCGCCCAGGATCCCCAACGTGGAGCCCCTGAGGGTGGAGTGCGAGCACTTCCTGAGATGCCTGCGCGAGGGCGCCACGCCGCGCTCGGACGGCGCCAGCGGGCTGCGGGTGGTGCGAGTGTTGGAGGCCCTGCAGGGGTCCCTGGACGTTTGATCCAATCCTTAGCTCCGACCCCTAAAGTCGCGGGCGCCGGATGCCGAAGTGGGAGGAGACGCGGGGAGAACCCCGAAAGGCAATTGATCCCAATGCTCCTCATCGCAATCCCCATCGCCTGGCTCACCGTGACCGCCCTGGTGGTTGCCGCCTGCAACGCGGCCTCCAAAGGGGATGCCCGCCTGCTGGCCGCCACCGGCGAGGACGGCTACATGAGCGGCTCCCTCGGATACCGCTCAGAGCGCAGGGCCGACGCCGGCGCCCGCGAGCGCCAGCTGAAGCTCCCGATGGAGCTCACGCCAAGCCACTAGGAGGCTAGAGGCCGCGTCCGCCGAACACGTGGGGGACGGTGCGAAGCAGGATCTTGATGTCGGTCCAGAGGGACCAGTTGGCCACGTAGAGGTAGTCCATGGCCACCATCTCGCTGAGGGGCACCCGAGCGGGGCCGAGGATCTGCCAGGGGCCGGTCATGCCGGGCATGAGCTCCAGGCGGCGACGGTCCCAGCCCTCGATGCGGCGGTCCTCGTCCACCACCAGCGGCCGGGGGCCCACGAGGCTCATCTCGCCTTTCACCACGTTCAGCAGCTGGGGCAGCTCGTCCAGAGCGGTGCGCCGCAGAAAGCGGCCCACGCGGGTCATACGGGGGTCTTCGGCGATCTTGAAGAGGCCCTCCTGGGCTTCGTTGCGATGGCGCAGGGACTCCTTCATGTCCTCCGCGTCCTCCACCATGGTGCGGAATTTGAGCATGTAGAAGCGCTGTCCGTAGCGGCCCACGCGGAGCTGACGGAAGAAGATCGGGCCACGGCTGTCCAGACGGATGGCCAGGGCGATGGCGAGCATCAGCGGAGCCACCGCCACCAGGCCCACGAAGGCTCCGCAGAGGTCGAAGACTCGCTTGACGGCCATCGAGGAGCGGGTGAGGTCGAAGCGGCGAACGCCCAGCAGGGTGACCCCGTGGAGGTCGTCGAACTCAACCGAGGAGCCCACCACCTCGAGCAGCCGGGGCACCACCGTCACGCGCACGCCCACCGCCTTCAGGGTGCGCACCAGGTTGAGGATCTCCTCCTGTTCCGCGCCCCTCCAACCGGGGGCGACGATGGCACGATGGACGTCCATCGATTCCGCCAGCTCCGAGATCTCCGCCAGACGAGGAGCCGAGAAGCCGTTCGCCGACCAGGGGGCCGCCTTGTCGAGGTCCAGGTGGGCCACCACCTCGGCCTTCACGCCGCAGTGGCCGGTGAGCTTGGCGCAGATGGTGCCCGAGAGGGACTCGTCGCCGATGAACAGACACCGCTCGGCGGGCGCGATACGCATCGCGAGCACCCTGGCGAGGGCCCGGAAGACGATCAGCAGGGCCGCCAGGGACAGCCACAGCAGAAGCACCTCGTGGCGGTCCAGGGCCCCCGTCACCACGAGCGTGCCCCGCAGGAGCACCACCAGGGCGCAGAGGGTTGCCAGCTGGAAGAGCTTGGGCGCCTCGTCGAGGGTGGTCTTGCGGATGAGCATCTCGTCCCGGTCGTACAGGCCGGTGACCTTGGCCGCCACCAACAGCACCGGCACCGCCACGATGGCCCCCCAGGTGAGGTGCAGGTCACGGGAGGACAGGGCTACCGTGAGCAGAAAGGCGCTCACGATCGCCAGCACGTCGGCGGCCAGCAGCAGCCGACGAAACAGAGCGTCCCTGCGCATGGACGCGCTGCGGCCCCTCGCCCGTGACCTCGCCCGACGGGGAACCGAGAAGCCCCCGATGGTGTTTGACCCCGCGGCGGAGCTTCCCCACGGAAGCTCCGCCTCCGTGCCCGTACCCGTCTCGACCCTCATGTCCCCTCAGGCCTCCTTGCTCGCCGACTGCGGCGTTCCCCTTCTCCCGACCGACGGCCGTATCGTAGCGCTCTTTCGGCGGCTGCGCCAGTCATGAGATTCCCGGCTTGCACGCCGTCATTGTCAAGTCCTTGCGGGAACCCGATGTCTCGATCCCGTTATCACATCCAACGGGTGAGAAACACCCCCTGTCAACCGGTCATCCAACTCGATTGAGGCTCCCGCGAGCACCCCTGGAGCTGCCCTGGGGCTGCCGTGGGGCTGCCCGTTGGAAGCCGGGCCGGGCCTCAGGCGAAGGTCTGCTCGGCCACGATGGTGTCGGGCCCGGAGAGCTCGAAGGCGGCGTGCAGCGCCTGCACCACAGACTCCACGTGGTCGCGGGCGATCACGCAGGAGATGCGGATGGGGGAGGTGGAGATCATCTCGATGTTCAGGTTCTTCTCCGCCAGCACCGAGAACACCCTGGCGGCCACCCCCGGATGGGAGCGCATGCCGGCGCCCACGATGGACACCTTGCCCATGTCCTCGTAGGCGATGAGCTCCCCGAAGGTGCCCTTCGCCAGTGGCTCCAGGGCGGCGCGCGCCGCCGGCAGGTGGCCACGGGGCACCGTGAAGGAGATCTCCGCCATGCCGCCCGTGGAGGCGGGCACGTTCTGATCGATCATGTCCACGTCCACGCCCGCTTCGGCGAGCGCCTTGAAGATGCCCGCCGCCACTCCCGGCCGGTGGCGAACGCCCAGCAGGGTGACCATGGCCTCCGAGGTGGAGTGGGCTACGGCGGTGATGAGGGGGCGCTCTGCGTGGTCCATGCTCGCGGCTTCCGACACCACAACGGTACCCGGTGAGTCGTCGAAGGAGGAGCGACAGTGGATGGGCACCCCGTGGTTGCGGGCGTACTCCACCGAGCGCAGCTGCAGCACGCCGGCGCCCGAGGCGGACATCTCGAGCATCTCCTCGAAGGACACCGTGGGGAGCTTGCGCGCGTTCGGCACCACCCGGGGATCCGCACTGAACACCCCGGGCACGTCCGTGTAGATTTCGCACACCGACGCCCCCACCGCCGCCGCCAGCGCCACCGCGGTGGTGTCCGAGCCGCCCCTCCCGAGGGTGGTCACGTCGGAGGACTCCGTGGACACTCCCTGAAAGCCCGCCACCAGCACGATCCTGTCCTCCTCCAGAGCCCTGAGGATGCGATCGGCGCGCACGTCGATGATGCGTGCCTTCGTGTGGGACGCGTCGGTGACGATGCCCGCCTGGGAGCCCGTGAGGGAGATGGCCCGGTGGCCGAGCCCGTCGATGGCCATGGCGCAGAGGGCGCAGGAGATGCGCTCGCCCGCGGACAGCAGCATGTCCATCTCCCGGGGGTCCGGCGCATCGGACACCTCCTCGGCCATCGCGATGAGCTCGTCCGTGGTCTTCCCCCGCGCCGACAGCACCGCCACCACCCGCGCTCCCCCCTCCCGACGGTCCACAATACGCCGGGCCGCCCGCTTGATGCGCCGGCCGCTCGAATTCCATCCGGAGGCGGAAGAAGAATACCTAACGTCTTTGGCTTGGTATCGCGGACGAAACCTGAATGCTGCGAACAACTTTGAAAGGGAATTGCGGCA
>DATJVV010000194.1:0-2339 GCA_035501635.1 Solirubrobacteraceae bacterium
CGCACCACCTCGCCCCCCGCCACCCGCACCAACTTCACTCCCACCACCACCCCGGCGCCCACCACCCCCAGCCACACCGCCGCCACCACCCCGGCGGCGCCCACCGCCCCGCCCGTAAGCGGCGGCGGCACCGCCGCCCCCAACGGCGCCGCCGGCGCCGAAGAAGGCTCCGAAGGCCGGGAAAACGGCACCCGCGTGGGCGAAGCCGGCGGCCAGGAAGCCGGCCGATGAACGACACCCAACAGCTCATCGCCGGCCGCTACCGCCTCGAGGGCCGCCTCGGCTTCGGCGGCATGTCCACCGTGCACCTCGCCTTCGACACCCGCCTGGAACGCCGCGTGGCCGTCAAGCTCCTGGCCGAGCACCTCGCCGACGACCCCACCTTCGTCTCCCGCTTCCAGCGCGAGGCCCAGGCCGCCGCCCGCCTCGTGCACCCCAACATCGTGCAGATCTTCGACTCCGGCCTGGATGACCAGAGCGGCCGCCACTTCATCGTGATGGAGTACATCGAGGGCTCCTCCTGCGCGGAGATCCTCCGCGACGACGGCTGGCTGGAGGTCGACCAGGCGGTCGCCATCGTCGAACAGGCCTGCGCGGGTCTGCACTACGCCCACCGCCACGGCGTCGTCCACCGCGACGTCAAGCCCGGCAACCTCCTGCGCTCCCGCGACGGCGAGGTCAAGCTCGCGGACTTCGGCATCGCCAAGGCCACCGAGCAGTCCTCCATCACCCAGGTGGGCTCCGTGCTCGGCACCGCCGCCTACCTCGCCCCCGAGCAGGCCCGCGGCGAGGAGGCCGGCCCCCGCGCCGACCTCTACGCCCTGGGCGTCGTCACCTACCAGCTCATCTCCGGCCGCCTCCCCTACGAGGCCACCTCCCTCACCGAGCTCGCCCTCAAGCAGCAGCAGGAGGAGCCCGCCCTGCTCGACACCCTCGTCGCCGCCGTCGGCCACGAGCTCGCCGAGGCCGTCGCCGTGGCCCTCGCCCTGGACCCCGACGAGCGCTACCAGACCGCCCGCGAGATGGGCCGCGCCATCTCCGACGGCGCCGACGGCATCTCTCCCCTGGAGCCCGAGGCCCAGCGGCCCTCCTCCCGCTCCCGCCGCACCGCCGCCCAGGCCACCGAGGCCACCAGCGTGCTCGCCGGCGCCGGCCGCCCCTCCCAGCGCGCCGCCCCCGCCGCCGCGCCCGCCACCCGCCGGGCCGTCGCCCCCCGCCAGCCCCGCCCCGGCCCCGGCCGCGCCGCCGCCCGCTCCGGCGCCCCCGTGCCCGCCCCCCAGCGGCGGCGCTCCAGCGGCCCCCGCCGGCTGGCCATCCTCCTGCTCAGCCTGCTCGCCCTCGCCGGCGTCATCGCCGTGATCGTCGCCGTCACCGCCCCCGCCCCCACCAAGGTCACCCTGCGCAACGTCGTCTACTCCGACGTCGAAGAAGCCTCCCTCGCGCTCAAGCAGCTGGTGAGCGAAAACACGAAGTAGCCTCTCCCCTTCGCCACGCGCCGGCCACCTCGCCCAAACGCCCCGCGGCGATCGCCTCCCGCAGGTCTCCCATCAGGCCGGCGAGAAACGCGAGGTTGTGCATCGTGATCAGCCGCGCCCCCGTGAGCTCCCGCGCGCGCGCCAGATAGCCCAGGTAGGCTCGCGAGAGGCCCTTCGCGCACGCCGGACAGGCGCAGCCCTCGAGGATCGGCGCGGGGTCCTCCCTGCGGGCCGCCTTCTTGAGGTCAAGCCGCCAGCGGCTCTCCGGATCGGGCACCAGCGCGGTGCCGTGCCGGCCCAGCCGCGTGGGGATGGCGCAGTCGAAGGTGTCGATCCCCCGCTCCACCCCCGCGATCAAGTCCTCCACGTCGCCGATCCCCAGCAGGTGACGCGCCCGCCGCGGCGCCGCCCGCTCCAGCTCCCGCGTGGCCCATCCCACCACCTCGTGCATCTGCGCCGACTCCGCCCCCAGCGAGCCCCCGATCGCGATCCCCGCGCAGGCGCTCGCCGCCACCGCCTGCGCCGAGGCCCGCCGCAGGTCCTCGTGCACGCCCCCCTGCACGATCCCGTACACCAGCTGGTCCCGCGGACCGTGCTCCTCATGCCAGGCCAGGCACCGCTCCAGCCAGCGGTGGGTGCGCTCGGTGGACGCCCGCGTGTACTCGCGGTCCACGTGGAAGGGCGTGCACTCGTCGAACACCAGCGCGATGTCCGAGCCAAGCGCCTTCTGCACCGCCATCGAGCCCTCCGGCGAGAGGAACCGCTCGCGCCCGTCCACGTAGGAGCGAAACCTCACCCCCTCCTCGCCGATCTCCAGGATCGCCCCCTCCCGCTCCCCCGGCGGGTGCCCGCCGGCGCTGCGCT
>DATJVV010000195.1:0-4848 GCA_035501635.1 Solirubrobacteraceae bacterium
TCGGCGCCCGCCTGCGGGTGGAGGAGGGCGAAGACGTGGCCGCGGTGGCGATCGCGGTGGCGCGCTCGGTGGGGGCCACCTACATCGTGATGGGCCGCCCCGCCCAGAGCGGCGGCCTGCGGCGACTGGGCCGCGGCGGCGCGGGGCGCTCGCTGCTGGGACGCCTGCTGCGGGGCCTGCCGGGCGTGGACATCCGCCTGGTGGCCGATCCCGCCATGCGGGGGCGCCCGGGCGAGGACGGCGGGGAGGAGCTCGCCCAGGCGCCAGAACCTGAGCCGGCCATGCAGGTACCCGCGCATCGGCGGCGTATGAGCTAATACGATCACCCCCGATCGGGCCGGGCTGGGCCGGCCAAACCGCAACTTCCAACCACCGCCCGTCGTCGCGCAACCCTGAGCCGCGCGGGCTGTTCATCGCATATATGAGAAACCTCAGTCGCCGCCTCCCCGCAATGCTCCTGTCGCTCTGCTCGCTGGCGCTGGCGCTCGTGCTGCTCGCCCCGAGCGCCCTCGGCGGCTCGCCCGCCAAGCCCCACGCCCACGCCGCCGGCCACTACGTCATCACCGGCCTCGGCGACGAGCAGGGAGAGATGTTCTCCAACAGGCTCTGGCAGCAGCTGCACACGAAGATCGTGCGCTACATCGCCCCCTACGACGCCGCCGTGCGGCCCGCCTCGCTGGCCAAAGCGCGCGCCTGGATCTACGCCGCCAAAGCCCAGCACCAGCAGGTGCTGGTGGCCTTCTACCACTCCGAGTACACGCCCACGAAGATGCCGAGCTTCACCGTCTATCAGCGGGACGTGCAGAGATTCGTGAAGCTCTTCCCGGGTGTCAGGCAGTACCAGTCCTGGGACGAGGCCAACCGGGGCAACGTGCCCCACTACTTCTCCAGCCCCTCCGCGGTCGCGGCCGCGAAGTACTACCAGGCGCTCAAGCGGGTCTGCGGGGGCTGCACGGTGATCGGCCTGGACGTGCTCGACCAGGACAACATCAGCCCCACCCTGCGCTACATCGGCGAATTCAAGCGCGAGGTGGTGGCGCTGCACACGCCGATGCCCTCGATCTGGGGCCTGCACAACTACTCGGACATCAACCGCCTGGAAAGCTGGCGCACCCGCGAACTGGCGCGGGCGCTGGGCGGGCAGGTGTGGCTGACCGAGACCGGCGGCATCGTGCAGTTCGGCGGCGCCTTCCCCAACAGGCACGGCTCGGGCCTGACACGTGCGGCGAAGGTGCTCAAGTACATGTTCGCCGTGGCCGGCGCCATCCCCCAGATCAAGCGCCTGTACATCTACGACTGGACTGGCGGCGTGACCTCCACGCGCTTCGACGCGGGCCTCATGAACGCTCACGACCAGCCTCGCGCCGGCTACGTGGTGGTCTGCAAGGCCCTGCGCGGCACCCGCTGCGGGGGCTTCAAGCTGGCACGGAACTGACCGCGGCGGGCCGCTCGCGCCGCGTGGGAGCGCGCGGCGCGGGCTCGTTGCGCAGCAGGCGCATGGCGAGCAGGGCCAGAAGGCCGCAGCCGGCCGCCGCCGGCGCGAGCGTGCGCAGGGGGTAGCGGCTGCCGGCGTGCAGCCTCAGGTTCAGCGCCGTCTGATCGCCCGCCGCTTTGATGTCCAGCAGGCCCTGGTGGTCGATGCCCAGCAGCGTGGGCCCGAGCAGGGCGAACAGGCACCAGGCGGCGAGCGCCAGCACCCCCCAGCCGAGGGCGGCTCCGGAGAGGCGCAGGCGCGGCGTGGCCCAGGCCGCCAGCACCACGGCGGCGCCGGCGGGCGCGAGGAAGATCCAGATGCTCCCGAAGCCACGCCCGAGGCCGTAGGCGGAGAGGATCGTGGGCTGGAAGAAGCCCTCGCCCAGGAAGCGCATCCACACCACCGTCTCGTTCTCGTAGCCCACCAGCGGATGGGTGACGGTGGCCGCCACGGTGGCCACGATCGAGACCACCGCCAAACCGATCGTGGGGCCGGGCCAGCGGCGCAGCGAGAGCGCCACGGGGAAGGCGAGGAAGGGCAGCATCGTGGCGAGGAAGCGCGGGCCCATGAAGCCGCCGCCGAAGGGCAGGTAGTAGCCGGAGTTGTAGCCCCCGTAGCAGAGGCAGACGCCGGCGATCGTGAGCGCCTCGGCGCGGCGTCCGCGTTTGTAGAGCAGGACGGTGCCCAGCCCGCCGAGGATCAGCACGGGGGAGATGGTGAGCAGGCCCCGGGAGTCCAGCAGCAGCGTGGCGAGCACCTTCAGGCTGGGGGCGCCGATGCCGAAGAAGCCCCTCTGCTGGCGTGGCACGTCGGAGTAGGCCAGGTGGGTCCAGGAGCGAAAGGCGTAGTGGTTGTAGATCAGCAGCGGCAGGATGCCCACCACGCCGCCGAGGATGTAGGCGCCGGCGCGGCGCGCCACCAGCCAAGGCGTGAGTGCGTCCTTGCGCGAGAGCAGGTACAGGCCGAGCACCGCCGCCACGAAGAACAGCGGGTACTCGGAGGCCACCGCGTAGCCCATGATCAGCCCCGCCAGCCCCAGCAGCAGGGCGCTCGGCGGCCCGTCGCGCTCGCGCAGCATCAGCGCGAAGGCGGCGAAGCCCAGGAAGGCGGTGAAGACATGGGAGAAGAGCAGCGTGGAGAGCGGCAGCACCATCGTGCCGAGCCCCAGCGCCACCGCCGCGGCGATTCCGTAGCCGGGCTCGAAGCGGTCGGCCACCCGCCGGGTGAGCGCCACCAGCAGCAGCCCCGGCAGCACGTTGGCCCACAGGCCGATCAGGTAGATCATCTCGTCGCCCGGGTGGTTGGGGGGAGCCACGTGGCGATCGGTCCACGATTCGGCGCCCACGAGGTTCAGGGTGTCGTAGAAGGGCAGCGCGAACAGCGCCAGGCCGGGGGCGCGCGCGGAGTAGAAGTGGCCGTGGTAGTAGACCTTGTCGCCGGTGTTGTCCTGGTGTGCGTCGATCGTGGTGCCGTCGTGGTCGAGCGCGCGGATCAGGTCGTAGTGGGAGGCCTGGTTCCAGGAGAAGCTCTGGATCAGCGTGGCGTAGGAGAACCCCACCAGCAGCACCGCCGCGAGCGCCAGTCGCTTGGCGAGCATCAGTCGCTGCCGTGCAGGGCCGCGGGCCCGGGCTCGATTTCGTAGATCACGACCGAGCCCACCTGGCGGCGGCGCACGCCGAGGCCCTTCACGGACTTCCTCGCGGCGGCGCGCACGTCGGGCGGCTCGGCGGTCTCATAGCCGTGCAGGCCCGGCAGTTTGGGCAGGGCGAGGTGAAGCACGGCGGTGTGGATGCCGTAGTAGCGCAGCTTCTCGATGCTCGCCCGGTCGGGGAAGCCGTTCATGCCCCCCCGCAGGTCGTCCTCGGCGGGCATGTCGAAGGTGGAGTTGCCGTCGGCGATCCTGGGGAAGCCGTCGGTGGAGAAGTACTGCCACACCCGGTCGGCGGCCCCGTCGGTGGGCAGGTCGATGAGCGGCTCCCGCAGCCCGATCTCCGCGCGCGCGGGCTGGGGCACCACCGGATGGCCGAGATGGCCCGCCCCTTCGCCCACCACGCCGATCAGCAGCGCCGCGCCGGCCAGCCCGCCGAGCGCCGCGAGTCGCCGGCGCCGGCCAAAACGACCGGCCCACGCCGCGATCACCTGGGCTCCGGCGCCGGCGAGCAGGGCGTAGAAGAGGGTGGCGAGCGTGAAGATCCGCCCCGGCACCCGCACGCCGTCCCAGCCGGGGGCGTGGTCGAAGAGCAGCCGGTAGGGGTAGCCGGCGCCTGTGAGGCCCATGCCCATCGCCAGCACCGAGCACACCACGATGCCCGCCAGCAGCCCGATGCGCAGGCGCGGGCGCAAGGGCGAGCCGCGGCCGTGGCGCTCCCGCTCGTCCATGCCCGGCTCGCCCGGCTCGCCGGCGGTGTCGCGGCGCCCGAAGCCTCCCGCGAACAGGCCCACGAGCGCCAGCAGGAGGATGAGGCCGCCGGGGAAGAAGACGTCCTCGTTCTTTGAGTGCACGTGTTCGCGCGCACCCGACGTGAGGCCCCCCCACACGCGGTTCTCCGAGGAGGCCGACAGCAGGGCGGCGGGCCCGGAGGAGTAGTTCTTCACTTCCTTGAGCGTGCGCTTGGCGGTGGGGTAGTCGTGGGCGACCTTCAGATAGGGACGGGCCTGGTAGACGGTCACCACGCCGAGCACCGCCACGCCCACGCAGGTGACGGCGATCAGGCGCCGGGGCGGCGTCGGCCGGCCGGCGCGCCACCAGTAGAAGAGGCCCACCAGCGCGAGCACCGCCAGCAGGTAGGCGTACTGCATGCCAAGCGTGAAGCCGAGGCTCACCTGCCAGGCCGACACCAGCCAGCCGGCGAGCACCAGCGCGCGGGAGGAGCGCCGGTAGCCGCGCACCAGCAGGAACAGCGCCAGGGGGATGCCGCCGCTGGAGATCACGTGCAGGTGGCCGGCCTCGGTCACCCGGTAGGGCGCGTAGGCGAAGGCGGCGCCGGCGATCGCCCCGCCGACCCGCCCGAGGCCGAGCTCGCGGGCGAGCAGGTAGGCGCCGACGAAGCACAGCGCCCAGGTGAGCAGGAAGAGGAGGTTGTAGCGCACGAGCGCCGCCACGGTGCCCGAACCGAAGAACGCCGCGGGGCCGTAGCCCAGCAGGGAGTCCGAGAAGGTGAGGCTCAGCGGATGCGGATAGAAGGCATTGGAGTTGAACAGGTGCAGCGGGTTGTGCAGCATCGCGTGCCCGACCCAGGCGACCTGCCAGGCGGTGCGCACGGGGTCGCCGAGGTCGGGGGCGATGCGGCTTGACATGTGCAGCACGAGCGGCCAGCTGGTGAGCAGCGCGAGCAGCACGCCCGCGAGCGCCACCAGCGCGATCTCGCCGCGGG
>DATJVV010000196.1:0-4212 GCA_035501635.1 Solirubrobacteraceae bacterium
ACGTCCTCCCCCAACCAGCTCCGCCGCGGCTCCCCGGCGCTAGCCTTTCTGCTGATCATGCTCGCCCGCTCCGCCGTCCCTCGGCTCCTCCCGCGGCTTACCGTCCCGACCGCGCTCGTGGCGATCGCCTGTCTCGCGGCCAGCTGCGGTGAAGCCGCTCCGGGCGGCGGACCCGCCGGCGCGATCAAGGCCAACGCCGCCGCGCGAGCCCCCCGTGTCGACGGCCCCGGAACCACCACGGCCGGCTCGACGGGCTCCCATCCCGAGGAGGTGGCGGACCCCGAAGAAGCCAACAGCTCTCCCGCCCCCGCCAGCTTCCACCACAGCTCCGCGGCCACCCCCGCGCGCGCGGGGGCCGAGGCGGTGGCGGCGGGCGCGCCTTCGGACGCGGAAATCCGCCGCGAGCTGAACCTGATGCACGCCGCCGAGCGTCAGGCCGCTCAGCCGGTGAGCCAGCAGACGCTGAAACCGGTGCCCGGCGGGGAGTCCATCGGGGGCAGCGGCGCCCTGCCGATCCCCGCGGGCGTGCCGGAAGCGATCCAGAAGGTGATCGCCGGCGCCAACGCGATCGCGGACTTCCCCTACGTGTTCGGCGGCGGCCACGGCTCCTTCGTGGACGACGCGTATGACTGCTCGGGCTCGGTGAGCTACGCCCTCGCCGCCGGCGGCCTGCTCTCGGCGCCGGAGACCTCGGGGGAACTGGAGAGCTGGGGCTCCCCCGGCCCGGGTCGCTACATCACGGTGTACGCCAACGCGGGCCACACCTACATGTACGTGGACGGCGTGCTCTACGACACCGCCGGACGCAGCGGCGTGTACGCCTCACGCTGGCAGGTGGGCGCGGTGGACAACTCCGGCTACGTCGCCCGCCACTGGCCGGGCCTGTAGGGGAGGACCGGCGATGCTCGCCGCCAGCCTCGCGCTCGTGGCGGGCACGCTGGCGCCGCTCGCCCTCGACGGGGAAGCCGCCGTGGAACGGGGTCCCAGCGGGCCCGCCATCGCGATCGTCTCGATCGTCTCCATCGGCGTGGGCTACCTCGTGCTGTTCCTGCTCTGGCGCTACGTGTTCAGCGCCAAAGCCAGGGCCAAGCGGGGGGAACCGCCGGATTGATCGGGCGTCGCTCGATCAGTGCGCGAGGGAGATCTTGCTCAGCACGGTGGTGGCGCCGCCGCCGGGCCCGCGCAGCACCAGGCGCAGCATCAGCGACACCCTGCCCAGCCGGTGCAGCCGCGCAGCGGTGACCCTGCCGAACCTGATCTTCATCGTGCTGTGGCCTCCCTTCGCTGTCACCAGCAGGGCTTTGGCCACGACCTCCTGCGGGGGAGTCCCCTTCGGCAGGCCCTTGGCGAGCGGGTAGTGCAGGCGCAGGCGCCTGGCCACGGAGGCCGCGAGCAGCACCTCGAAGTGGCCGGTGGCCTGCTCGTTGACGCTGTAGTGGACCGCCAGGCCCGAACCGGTGGCCTTCGCGAGGGAGTGCGAGAGCACCGACTGGCTGGCGACCGGGTTCACCGGCCCCTTGCCGCCGCCGTTCGAGCCGCCGCCCTTGGAGCCGCCGCCATTCGAGCCGCCACCGGAGCCGGAGCCGGAGTTGCCTCCGCCGCCGCTTGTCGCGGATGGACTGGTGGCTCCGTTGACGGCGATCTGCTGGCTGTAGCTGGCGTCGTTGCCGCCGCTGTCCGTCACGGTGAGGGTGGCGGTGTAGGCGCCAGGGGAGCTGTAGGCGTGGAACACGCTCGCGTCCCCGGTGCCGGACACGCCGGCGCCGTCGCCGAAGCTCCAGGTGTACACGGCCGGCGTGTAGGGCTCGTCGGGCAGCCCCGTGGGCTTGGCGTTGAGCGTCATGTTGGACTCCGTGCCGTCGAAGCCCACCACGTCGCCGACGTTGACGGGATTGGGAGCGGTGTATTTCGGATCGTTGCTCGCGCCCGACCAGCAGCCGAAGGTGTGGTGTGAGATCACGCCCGTGCTGTTGAACTCCCACTGCACAAAGTACTTCTGGCCGTCGATCGTCTCGTTGGTGCGAGTGGACGCGTGGGTGTATTCGTTCACGGGCGGCGGATTTTCCGGCGGCGGCCCGTAGCGCCATTGGCACATGTCGCCCTGCTCGGCTTCGGTTGCTTCCTGATACCAGCCGGTGAGCAGCGGATCGACCACGACGTTGCTCTGCTCCACGCTGAGGTCGCTCACGATCACGTCGGCGAGCGCCGAGGCGAAGTTGCCCCAGGGGTCGGGGCCTTCGATCTGGTTGGGCTCCTCGAGCGGTTCGGCGTCGTCCTGACAGGCGAGCACGTCGCTCGTCACGTTCGAGGTGTCGAGGGGGGTTTCCGAGAGGAGTTCCTCGCCCGCGTCGCCCGCCACCCACGGCTGCACCGCGTAGACGACCGGTTTGGCGCCACCCGGTTCGATCGCGGAGTGATAGCCGCACATGCCGTTGGGAGCTTCGCTTCCCCCGGCGGTCGAGTTCGAGCATTCCCCGCCGGAGGCTTTGGTGCACACCGTCACCCCGGGTGGGGTGAGTACGTAGTAGACGGGTGTGCCCGTGGCGCCGGGCAGCGCGCCGAGGGCAATCACGTGCTGGAGCTCGGCGCGGATCTGTGCGTCCGTGATGCACGCGAATTCGTGCGTCGCGCCGCAGTTCCCCGAGCTCGGATAGGCGTCTTCGTCGGTGTAGGAGCCGCGGAACACGGACTGGTTGGCGGCTCGGCCGGTGCTGTCGGTGTACTGCGTGTCCAGCGCGAACACGTCGTTCAAAGTTCCGCTTTCAGTGCCCACCTGTTTGAAGTATTCGTTGATCAGTTCCTTCCAGTCCCCTCGGTAGGTGCCCACCGGATCCCAGTAGATCGTGTAGGCCACCGAGGAGTGCAGCACCGGTCCGCCGTGATACTGCAATGGCTCGGAGGTGTTGATGGTGGGAGCCGCGCGCCGCTGGATGCCGTATTCGCCGACGATCACCGCCCCGGCCGGGGCCGCGCACGCAAGAAGACAGAGAACGGCCACGGCCGCGACCGGGCCAGGGGCCGGGCCGCGACGTGACCGCCTGCCGAGGACACCGGCGAGGAGAGAGCCGTGATGAAGCCTCACCCGGCCATCATCGGCAGCGCGTGGAGGAAGCCTTAGCGCCGGCGGGCGGGGCCGGCCGCCGAGCGAGAGGCCCGCCCAGGGGGGCTCAGTGCTCGCGCGGGATCACCCGGTCGACCTCCACCGCAGCTCCCGTTTCGGTGTCCGGGAACACCACGATCACGGTGGGGGCGCCTCCGAACCAGGCGCTCATCTCGCCCTCGCCCACGTACTCGGCGGCCCGGCGAGAGCCGTCGTCGAGCACCACCCAGACGGGCTGGCCCTTGTGGAACTGGGTGTCGCCGATGTCGGTCACGTCCTGGGGAGCATAGTGGCGAGCGATCTTCCGCGGCGGGCCATAAGATCGCGGGATGGCCAGCGAAGAGGCGATCGCGACGCCCTCTGGGGGCCGCCCGCGGGTGCGGCGGCTGGCCGCCGTGGCGGCGGTGCTGGTGGTGCTGGGCGCCGCGGCGAGCCTCTTCGGCTGGGAAATCGGCACCTGGCTGGAACACCTCTGGAACACGATCACGAGCCTCTCGCTGGCCACGCTCATGGGGGCCATCCTGCTCGTGACCCTGCAGACGGCCACCACCGCCTTCGCCTGGTTCTCGATCCTGCGCTACGGCTATCCCCACGCGGGGGTCGGCTACACGCAGGTGCTGGCCTGCTACGCCACCGCCGTGGGCCTGAACTGCGTGCTGCCGGCCAACCTCGGCACGCTGGTGATGCTGCTGATGTTCAGCGCCATCATCGAGGGCGCCACCTTCGCGGGGGTGATCGCCGGCTACGCCGTGCAGAAAGTGTTCTACACGGTGATCGGCCTCTTCACCTACCTCTATCTGTTCCTCACCGTGGGCGGCTCCTTCGACCTGCAGTTCGGCTTCCTGCGCGAACACTGGGGCGCGGCCGTGCTGCTGCTGATCGGCGGCGCTGTGCTGCTGTACCTCGTCTACCTCGCCCTGCGCGAGCGCGTGGCCAGGTGGTGGGAGGAGGCCAAGGAGGGCGGGCGCATCCTCGTGCACCCGCGCGCCTACTTCACGCGGGTGTTCGTGCCCGAGGCGATCAGCTGGTTCGCGATGCTCGGCATCCTCGCGGTGTTCCTCTCCGCCTATGACATCCCCGTGAGCTTCCACACCCTGATGCGGGTGGTGGGC
>DATJVV010000197.1:0-3685 GCA_035501635.1 Solirubrobacteraceae bacterium
GGCGTCTCGTGGCGCCTGCGGCGCCCGCCCCCGGCCCACGTTGGCGCCGGTCGATAGGATGGAGGCTCCTGGGGCTATAGCTCAGCTGGGAGAGCGCTTGCATGGCATGCAAGAGGTCGTCGGTTCGAGCCCGACTAGCTCCACCATAACGTCGCTAATCGAACCAAGGGCGGGGTTCGAGAGAACTCCGCCCTGTTCCACTTCCTGACGGTCGCGGCGAATCGGCTCAGTCCCAGAGCACACACACGTCGTAGTCCGCGAAGGCGAGATCGCCGGTGACGATGCAGAGGGAGCGCGCCTGCGCCTGGGCGATCAGGACACGGTCGAAGGGATCCCCGTGATGGTGGGGCAACCTCCTCACCCGCCAGACATCATCCGTCGTGACGTTCAGCTGTTGGAAGCCGAGAGGCCCGATCCGCTCCGGCAGATCGTCGGGGGCCTTCAACTTGCCGAGCCCCACCTTGATCGCGATCTCCCACAGGCTCGCGGCGCTCACCAACACCTCCGCGTCGGGCGCCTGGATGGCCTCGGTCGCCTTCGGCCCCAGCCGAGGATCGTCGCTCAGATGCCACAGGAGCACGTGGCTGTCTACGAGCAGCCTCACTCCTGGCGTGGCGAGCGAGCCCCACCGGAAGGTGAGCCCGTTTCGGGGGGCAATACCTCGCTGCGCTCGAACAGTCCCTCGATCTCCCTGTCCACCCGCTCGATGTCGCCGGCGATCGCGATCTCATCGCGCATGGACCCCCTGCCCGTCACGCCACCGTGCCCGCGCTCGAGCGGGGCGATTCGTGCCACCGGGGAACTTCCACGGCGCACCACGATCTCCTCGCCCGCCTCCGCGCGGCGCACGAGCTTGGAGAAGTGGGTCTTCGCCTGGTGGATCGTCACACTCTCGGCCACCGTTTCAGGATATCAGAGGTTAGTCCACCTGGTCCACCCGCCCATCAGCAACCATCGAGCGCGATTGGCGCGAACGACGAGCGCCATAGCCGCCATAGCCTGCTACTGGCCCGCCCGCACTCCCTCCACGATCGCCCTCCTCACCACCTCCACCGCCTGAGCCTCCACGGCGTCGTAGGCCGCATCCGTCCGGCCGGTGGCCAGCGCGAAGATCGTGTCCCCGTCGTACATCGTGTGAGACGGCCGGATCGCCCGCGCGATGCCGTCGTGCGCCACCGTGGCCAGCCGGTTGGCCTGTTCCTTGCTGAGCCTCGCGTCGGTACCCACCGCCCCGATCGTGGTGTTCGCGCCCGCCACCAGCCCGCACTCCCCGTCCCACGCGTCCAGGGGAGCCACCCACTCGTTGGCATCCTCGTCCCAGATGCCCCCCACGGCGTTCACCACCATCACCGCCCACACCCTCGCTCCCGCCACCCTCGCGCTCGCGATCCCCAGGCCCCCGGGCCTCGTCTGGGAGCCATCGCCCCCCTTGGCCACCGTCGCCCCCGTCCCCGCACCCACCGCCCCCATCTCCATCTGCCCGCCACCCTCCCTTCGAGAGGCGTCCACACAGGCTGCGTATCCGGCCTCTCGATCCGGCCGCGCCCGGGCATCCCCGTTGGGCAGGTCGAAGATCACCGCCCCCGCCACGATCGGCACCCGCACCGACACCAGCTCGTAGCCGATGTCGTGCTCCGCCAGGTAGTCCATCGCTCCCGCCGCCGCCGCCAACCCGAAGGCGCTGCCCCCCGTGAGCAATATCCCGTGAACCCCATCCACCAGCGTGCCCGGCCGCAGGCTGTCCGTGCCCAGGGTGCTGGCCGCCGCCCCCCGCACGTCCACGCCCCCCACCGCCCCATCCGGAGCCATCACCACCGTGCACCCCGTCCTGCCCTGTAGATCGCTCCAATGCCCCATCCTCAGGCCCTCGGGCATCGGACCCTCGGGCGGCACGCCCGGCTCGTTCGCGGAGGCCTTCAGAGATCGCGATTCGTCCATTGGCGCGATTCTTCCACGAGCGGCCGTCGCCGGTGCACGGGCCATCGTTCCCCCACCGGCCGCACCTCGCGGAGTACACTCCAGCGACGTCCCCGAGCGTCAGGAGCCCCCGTGAACGCCAAGCTCCCAGCCGGCCCCCGCATGCCCAGCGTGCTCCAGACAGTCGGCTTCTGGACCCGCCCCCTCCCCTTCCTGGAGCGCAACCGCGCCCGTTACGGCAAGCGCTACACCGTGCGCCTCTTCCGCCAGCCCCCCTTCGTGACCCTCTCGGACCCCGAGGACATCAAGCAGGTCCTCACCGCACCCCCCGAGGTGCTCCATCCCGGCGAGGGCGCCCGCATCCTCGAACCGCTGCTCGGGCCCAACTCCGTGATCCTCCTCGACGAGGACCCCCACCTGGAGCAGCGCCGGCTGATGCTCCCCTCCTTCCACGGCGAGCGCATGCAGAACCTCGCCGGCCTCATGGACGAGCTCACCGATCGCGAGCTCCACACCTGGCCCACAGGCGAGCCCTTTCCCCTCCACCCCCATCTGCAGACCCTCACCCTCGAGATCGTCCTGCGCGCGGTGTTCGGCCTCGAGCGCGGCTCCCGCCTGAACGACCTGCGCGAGATCCTCACCTCCGTGTTGCGCTTCACCGAGAGTCCTCTCTCGCTGCTTCCGCCCCCTGGCCCCCGCATGGAACGCCTGCTCAGCCGCCGCGGCTCCTTCGCCCGCCTGCGCGAGGTCACCGAACAGGCGGATGAGCTCATCTACGCCCTGGTGGACGAGCGTCGCCGCGAACGCCACCAGGGAGCTCCCGAGGCCGCCGACGTGCTCGCCGTGCTCCTCTCCGCCCAGCACCTGGACGGCTCGCCCATGAGCGATCAGGAGATCCGCGACGAGCTCATGACCGCCCTCGTCGCCGGCCACGAGACCACCGCCTCCCAGCTGGCCTGGACCTTCGTGCTCCTCTCCCGCGCCCCAGCCGCCCTTGAGCGCCTCACCGCCGAGGTGGACGCCGGCGATGAGGACTCCTACCTGATGGCCACCATCCACGAGGCCATGCGCCACCGCCCCGTGCTCCCCAACGCCGAGCCCCGCCTGGTCAAGCGCCCCGTGGACATCGGCGGCGTGAGCTACCCGCCCGGCGTGGTGCTCATCGTCAACGCCCACCTCGTCCACCACGACCCCGCCATCTACCCCAACCCCCACCTCTTCCAGCCCGAGCGCTTCCTGGAGAGCCCTCCCGGCACCTACACCTGGCTGCCCTTCGGCGGCGGCCGCCGCCGCTGCCTGGGCGCGAGCTTCGCCATGCTCGAGATGAAGATCGTCCTCCGCGCCGTCCTTCGCCGCTTCGCCATCGCTCCCGCCAACCCCGCCCCCGAGACCGCCCGCCGGCGCTCCATCACCATCAGCCCCTCCCGGGGCGCCGAGATGGTCCTCTCCGAGCGCTCCCCCGCGCCCGCCCGGGCCGACGGCGGCGATCCCGCGCGAGAGCCCGCCCCCGAGCCCGTACCCGCCTGAGCCTCGCCGGTTGCCGGCGGCCGCCTGAGACCTGACGGCGGCCGCCCTCACGGAGATCCCCGCCCGCGGCCTATTCCCCGATTTCCACCTGGGAGCTCGCGAAGGAGCCCTTCTTCACGGGCTTGGCCTTCGTCTTGCCCGCCGGCACCACCCCGCAGGTGCCAGCTCCGGTGAAGCTCTCGTACACCGCCGTCGCCCCGAAGCTCTGCGGCTGGGCGAACGGTCCCCCTTCCAGCACCCC
>DATJVV010000198.1:0-2970 GCA_035501635.1 Solirubrobacteraceae bacterium
TGCCACGAGTGCGGTGAGCGCGACGCCGGTCGTTATCTCAAACAGGAGCGACCCGAGCAAGTACAAATCGGCGAGTGCCTGCTCGTCGGGATCCTGTGTTCCCTGTAGCCACAGGAACTCGAAGGGAGCAAAACGAGTGTCACCACGACCCAGCAGGTAAGCCTCCACGGCGAAACGCGGTGGTTGCGTGGTGTCGTGCGCGCGACCGAGATCGGCGATCTTCGCCGCCGGGGGGCGCTCGGTCACGAGCCCGTTCTCCGCCTTCACGTCACGATGCACGATCCGCTTGAGGTGCATCTGGTGGACGCCCTTGACGACGTCGCGATACAGGCGTAGCCGGTCGGGCCAGCCGAAATCGGTGCCGTAGAGAATAAGGTCAGCGAGCGAGCCCGCGGCGAGCTCGAGCACGGAGTACTCGGTGGCGACGGGAATGCTCCCGCCGCTGAGCGCGTGGCTCAGGTGCACGACGTGCTCGCCGCTGTCGAGCAGATCGATCACGCGGTCGCAAGCTGTGAGACGTTCGAGCAGTTCCACCTCGCCCCTGAACTCCTGCCGGGCCTCGAGCCGTCCGGCCTGGGAAAGCTTGAGGATCTTCGCGGCGACAGGCAGTCCCGTGTGGGCGTCGCGAGCCAGAAACGCGCCGGAGAACGCGCCGGAGGCGAGATGGCGGGTGGGCCGGTAGCGCCCCGCAAGCGTCTCGCTGAGAAACAGCGTGATTTCATCAGCTTCCATAGCGGTCTCTGAGTTCGGCAAGCAGCTCCGGGTGGTGCTGCAGGATGGTGACGATGTCCTCGGGAACGACACCGCGGGAGAGAGCGAGCAGCTCGGTGGGGACGGAGTAGTAGCTGGATGCGCGCTCCAGCACGGTACTCGAGGCGGGCTTGGCGCCACGCTCGATGCGCGAGAGGTGCGCGGCGTCCACATTCAGGGCGCGCGCCGCCTCGCGCAGTGTGCGGCCTTGTCGTTCCCGTATATCGCGGAGTAGATCACCGAGGGGTGGCTGGCTCATGGTTCACAGCGTAGCAGTGTAGACCAGTTTGGTCAACGTTAATCTCTTGGGTCAGCAGCAAGAACGCACTCCGCACTCGGCTCCGGGCACTGACGCTCGAGCAGTGCCAGTGGAGCAGTCGCCTGGCCGATTCGGTTTGGCTTCGCGGCCTGCTCTCACGCTGCCCTTCCCGACAACCGTTGGGGCTGAGGTCTTTAGAGAGTTTGGTACCCCACTGGTACCCTGGCGACGAAATTGTCTAGTCGGCCAGAATCAGAAAGTATCGATTTGCAGGAGTTTTATGGAGGGTGAGCGATGGGACTCGAACCCACGACCGCCTGGACCACAACCAGGAGCTCTACCAGCTGAGCTACGCCCACCACGCGTGCGACCGGAAGGCCGCAGGAGGGGAAGTCTAGCGCCGGCGTCTGGATGCTCAGCGGCCGCCGAGCGAGCGCAGGGTCTCTTCGGCCAGCGCCAGGGCCTGGCCCGGGGAGAGCTCGGGCCGACGACCGGCGGCCAGGCGCCAGGCCTGGAGCAGCTCCTGGGGGTTATCGCCGAGCAGCGCGAGCAGCTCGTCGGGCGCGCCCTGGACGGCGGTGGGCCGCGGGGGAGCTGGCGATGGCGGGGCGGGCGCCTGTTGTGAGGCCGCGCGTGCCTGGGCGAGGGCCTGCTCGGTGACGTTCCGTCCGTTGTGTTGAGCGTTCTGCCAGCCGCGCCCCATGGAGAGCTCCTCGAGCTCCAGGTGGGGGCCCTCGATCACCGTGAGGGTGGCCTCTTCGGGCTTCCACTTGCGTTCGCCGAACTCCACCGTGCGCTCGCGCACCCACGGCACGAGCAGGCCCAGGAGCTCCCGCTCGTTCATGTTGAAACGAGTGGCGCTGTGGGGGAAGTGGCGCGCCTGGACATGGAACACGGGCCGTAGGCTTACACGTCCGCGCCCCCGCCGGCGGCCCGGAGGGTGGGCGAGCCCTCGCCGGCGCGCTCCAGGCGCTCCCCGCCCTCCACAGGCCCTCTGCTCTCCCCAGGCCCTCCACCCTCCACAGGCCCTCCGCCCTCCACAGGCCCTCCGCCCTCCACAGGCTCCCCGCCCTCCAGGCGCGCGCGCATGATCGCCACCGCCTCGGGGTTGCGGTCGATGAGCACGTACCGGCGCCCGAGCTCGCGGGCCACCGCGCCGAGGGTGCCGCTGCCCGCGAAGAAGTCAAGGCACCAGTCCCCCGGGCGGCTGGAGGCGGCCACCATGCGCCGCACGATGCCCTCCGGCTTCTGGGTGGGGTAGCCGGTCTTCTCCCGCCCGCTGGTGGGCACGATGGTGTGCCACCACACGTCCGTGGGCAGCTTGCCCCGCGCGGCCTTCTCCGCGCTCACCAGGCCGGGCGCCATGTAGGGCTCCCGATCCACCGCGCTTGAGTCGAAGTGGTAGGCGCGGCGGTCGCGCACGTACACGAGGATGGTGTCGTGCTTGGCCGGCCAGCGGCGCTTGGCGCGGGCGCCATAGTCGTAGGCCCAAACGATCTCGTTGAGGAAGCACTCCCTGCCGAAGATCTCGTCGAGGGCCACCTTGCAGTAGTGGGCCTCCCGGCAGTCCAGGTGCACGTACAGGGTTCCCTCCCGCGCGAGCAGCCGGCGGGCATGCCTCAACCGGGGCTCCAAAAAGGCCAGGTAGTCCTCGAAGGAGTCTTCGTAGGAGGCCTCCCCGAGCTGGAGCGTGCGATAGCGCCGTCCCTGAAAGCCCGTGCGATCGCCCAATGGGTCGGCGACCGTTTGCAGCGTCCGGCGCACCCGCTCACCGCCGGTGTTGAACGGGGGGTCGATGTAGATCAGCTGAAAGCACCCGTCCACGAACCGATCCAGCAGCGCGAGGTTCTCTCCGAGCAGGATCTCGTCCCGTTCGGGCGACCGTCGCGCACGCCGAGGACCCGCCATGACGAGAGGGTATGCGGCGGCGAGGATGACCGCGCCCGAGGATTGACAGCTGA
>DATJVV010000199.1:0-7347 GCA_035501635.1 Solirubrobacteraceae bacterium
CTCTTCCAGGCGTCGCAGCGGATCGCGCAGCTCATAGCGGCGGAAGAACTCCCGCAGCCGCGAGCGATCGGGATCCTGCGCGGCGACCCGCTCGAGGTCCAGCGCCACCTCGAGGTCGCGCCGCACGGTGGCCAGCTGCCGGGAGGTGCGAGCGTCCCGCGCGTGCTCGGTGAGGTTCTGTTTGCGCTTGGCTCCTCCGATGTCCCGCACGTGGGCCAGCACCTCCTCCAGCGAGCCGTAGGCGCGGATCAGCTCCGCGGCGGTCTTGTCGCCGATCCCCGGCACGCCCGGGATGTTGTCCGAGGTGTCTCCCTTCAGCCCGTAGAAGTCGGGGATCGACTCCGGCGGGATGCCGTAGCGGTCGATCACCGCCTGGCGGTCGTAGAGCTTGGTGTCGGTGATGCCCCGCGCGGTGGCCATCACCTGCACGAGGCCCTCCTCGTCGATCAGCTGAAAGACGTCCCGGTCGCCCGTCACGATCGTGCTCGCCATCCCCGCCGCGCGCGCCCGCTCGGCCAGCGAGGCGATCACGTCGTCGGCCTCGTAGCCCTCGAGCTTGACGTTGCGATAGCCGAAGGCCTCCACCAGCGGTTCCATCGCGGGCCACTGCGCTTTGAGCAGGTCCGGGCGCGAGCGCCGGGTTGCCTTGTAGTCGGCGAACAGCTCAGTGCGCCCGGAGGTGCCCGCGTCCCAGGCCACGATCGTGGGGCGCACCCCGTACTCGGTGACGATCTTCACGAGCATCGAGGCGAAGCCGAAGATCGCGTTGGTGGGCTCGCCGGTGGAGGTGGCGATCGACTCCGGCAGGGCGTAGAAGGCGCGGTAGACGAGGCTCGGGCCGTCGATCAGGAACAGCCGCTCCTCGGGTCCGCTCAGTCCCGCCGCGGCGCTCGCGCGAGCGTCCTCTGTCGCCACCCTGGCCATGTCAGCGTCACTCTACGAGAGCGCCATCGCGAACCTCCCCCCCGCGCTCGCGCGCGAGGTCCGCCATGCTCCCACCGCACGCTCCCCGCCTGATACGCCCTAAGATCACGCCCGCCATGAGCAGCCTCACGCCCAGCGCCCAATACCGCCTGAACATCCGCGTGGAGATCGGCGATCGCTCCGGCCTGGTGGCCGACGTCTCCGCCGCGATCGCCGACGCCGGCGGCATGGTCGCCGCCGTGGATGCCGTGGAGGTGGAGTCCGGTCACAGCGTGCGCGAAATCGTGGTGGACACCGCCGGGCCCGAGGATTGGGAGCGGGTCACCGCCGCGATCGAGGCGGTCGAGGGCGCCCACGTGCTGGACACCACCGACCGCACCCTGCAGGTGCACATCGGCGGCAAGATCGAGCAGCACAACAAGCACCCCCTGAAGACCCGCGACGACCTCTCGATGACCTACACCCCGGGCGTGGCCCGCGTGTGCATGGTGATCGCCGAGGATCCCGACAGGGCCTTTCAGTACACGATCAAGCGCAACACCGTGGCGGTCATCAGCGACGGCACCGCGGTGCTCGGGCTGGGCGACATCGGCCCGCGCGCCGCGATGCCCGTGATGGAGGGCAAGTGCTGCCTGTTCAAGGAGTTCGCCGACGTCGACGCCTTCCCCATCTGCCTGGACACCAGGGATCCCGACGAGATCGTCGACACCGTCCGGCGCATCGCGCCGGCCTTCGGCGGCATCAACCTCGAGGATATCTCCGCGCCGCGCTGCTTCGAGGTGGAGGACCGGCTCAAGCGGGAGCTCGACATCCCCGTCTTCCACGACGACCAGCACGGCACCGCCGTGGTGGTGATGGCGGCGCTGCTGAACGCCGTGAAGCTCACCGAACGCCGCATCGAGGACCTCCGGGTGCTGATCATCGGCCTGGGCGCCGCGGGCATCGCGGTCACCCGGATCATGCGCGAAGCGGGCGTGCGCGAGATCATCGGCGCGGACTCCCGCGGAGCCCTGCACGTCGAGCGCGAGGACTACCTCGACGGGAGCATGAACGCGCAGAAGCGCTGGTTCGCGGAGGTCACCAACCCGCAGCGGCGCTCCGGCGCCCCCGCGGAGGTGATCGAGGGCGCCGACCTTGTGATCGGCCTTTCCGGCGCCCGCGTGCTGCCCACCGAGGCGCTCGCGCGCATGAACCACGACGCGATGGTCTTCGCGATGGCCAACCCCGACCCCGAGGTGGCGCCCGAGGAGGCCGCCGAGCACGTGCGCATCGTGGCCACCGGCCGCTCAGACTACCCCAACCAGATCAACAACGTGCTCGCCTTCCCCGGCATCTTCCGCGGCGCCCTGGACGTGCGGGCGGCCGCGATCACCGACCCGATGAAGCTCGTCGCGGCCCGCGCGATCGCCGAGATCGTCACCGACGAGGAGCTGGGCGAGGACTACATCATCCCGTCGGTGTTCAACCGCGACGTCGCCCCCGCGGTCGCCGCGGCGGTGGCCAAGGAGGCACGCGCCGGCGGCCAGGCGCGACTCGCGCCGGACCTAAGATGATCCGATGAAGGTGGCCCTCACCGGCGCCAGCGGACTCATCGGCCACACGCTTGTGCGGGCTCTGTGCGCCCGCGGCGATGAGGTGACGATCCTCACCCGCGATCCCGAGCGCGCCCCACGAGCCGGCGTGCCCGCCCCGCGCTCGCAAGACGCGCGGCCCGAGCCCGAGCTCGTGCGCTGGTCGCCCGTGCGGGAGCCCGCGCCCGCGCGGGCGCTGGCGGGCCAAGACGCGGTGGTGCACCTCGCGGGGGAGCCCATCGCTCAGCGCTGGAACGAGCGCGTCAAGCGGGCGATCCGCGACAGCCGCGTGCTCGGCACCCGCAACCTCGTCTCGGGCATCGCCGCCGTCGATCAGCCCGACCGTCCCCGTGCGCTCCTGAGCGCCTCGGCGATCGGCTACTACGGCCCGCACGGCCCCGAGCCGATCGACGAGGAGGCGCCCGCGGGCAGCGACTTCCTCGCGCGGGTGTGTGCCGCCTGGGAGAGCGAGGCCGGCGCCGCGCGGGAGCTCGGCGTGCGCACGGTGGCGCTGCGCACCGGCGTGGTGCTCGATCGCTCCGGCGGCGCGCTGGCACAGATGCTCACGCCCTTTCGCCTCGGCCTCGGCGGGCGGGTGGGCTCGGGCGAGCAGTACATGGCCTGGGTGCACCCGCAGGACGTCATCGAGATCGTGCTCGCGGCCCTCGCCGACGAGCGCTGGAGCGGCCCGGTCAACCTCACCGCGCCCGAGCCCGTCACCGCGGCCGTCTTCGCCCGATCCCTCGGCCGCGCCCTGCACCGTCCGGCGGCGCTCGCCGTTCCCGCCTTCGCGCTGCGCATGCGCTACGGCGAGATGGCCAGCGTGCTCACCAACGGCGTGCGCGCCCTGCCCGCCAGGGCTCTCATGCTCGGCTACACCTTCGCGCACCCCTCGCTGCCGGAGGCTCTGCGCGCCGCCCTGGCCTGATCGTCGGGCACTTCGCCGACCGGCTGGGACCCGCGGCTCATCGCTGCGACCATCGCCGGCTCACCGCCGCCGGCGTCGCCCTCCTCAGCCGGTGTTCAGCTCACGCCAGAAGACGGGGCTGCCGTTGACGATGCGATCCACGCCGTAGCTCGCGAGCGTCGTTTCGCCGTCCGCTTCGATCGCGTAGGGCCCGATCACCGAATCGTGCTCTCCCTGGGCGAACAGCGCGTCCACCACCGCCTGGCGATCGTTGCCGTGGCTGCCCGCCCGGCGGATCGCCTGCAGCGTGGCGCTCATCGCCTCATAGCCGAACAGCGCATAGGCTTCCGCGCGCGAGCCGAACTGGCGACGGTATGCCGCCGCCACGCGCCGGGCGGCGGGTGGATAGAGGCTCACGGGCAGATACGGCGTGCTCAACAACGTGCGCGCCGCCGTCTGCGCGTCGAGCTTCGCGGTGAAGCCGCGCTGCGCCAGCGAGCTCGAGCCCAGCAGCCGCAGCCCCGAGCTCGCTTCGCCAAGCTGCTCCAGCAACGTGGCCGCCCCCGGCCCGTCCCCGGCGAAGAACACCGCCTGGGCGCCGCTTTCGGCGACCTTTGCGGCCTCCCCGGAATAGCTGCCCGCGCGTGCCGTGTCCACGCTGTCGTGCCCCGGGACCTCGATGCCGGCCGCTTGCGCGTCGGCCGTCACCATCTGCGCAAGCGCCAGCTGGAACGGGTCTTCGTCGTCGAGCACGTAGAGCTTGCCGATCCCCAGCGAGCGCATCAGCTCCACCTGCGCGCGCGCCTGGCGCTGGTCGCCGGGCTGCAGGCGCGCGAAGTTGCGTTTGCCGGTCAAATAGAAGCGCTGGGGCTCGTCCTGGCCGGCGTACAGCGAGGAGGTGAGGCCGCCATAGGGGCTCGCGGGGCTGAGCTGCAGGATGCCCGCCGCGTTGATCTCGGGCAGCGAGATGGCGGTGGCCGCCGAGTCGTAGTCGCCCAGGAAGGCGATCGCGCTCGGTTCGTCGGCCGCGGTCTTCGCGTTCGCGGCCGTGAGGCCCGGTTCCCATTCGCCGCTGCTCGGGTTGGAGTCATCCAGCGAGACGTAGCCGATCTTGAACGGGCCCACGTGCCCACCGGCGTCCTTCAGCGCGAGCTTCTCGCCGTCGATCAGCTGGGTGGAGATCGCACCCGCGGGGCCCTGCAACGGCAGGCTCGAGTAGATCGTCAGCTGATCGCTCTGTCCGCCGGCCGCACCGGAGACGCCGCCACAGCCGCCGCCATAGAGCAGCGCGCCCGCGCACGCCGTGAGCAGCGCCGCATGCAGGGCGGCGCTGATGGCGTGCCGGCGCGCGCGCAGCACCGGCCGCTCAGCCGGCCGAGTCGCGCCGTCCCGGCAGATAGCCGGCGAGGATCTTCACGGTGGCCCCCACGAGCATGATCACCCCAGCCAGCAGGAACGCGTCGAAGCCCTTGGCTCCGAGCGCCCAAAGCACGATCCACACGAGGAGGCCAACTGTCGCGGCGAGCACCAGTCCCATCAGGCGCGCATCCTACCTGAGAGCGGCCGCGATCTCGCCCACCAGCTCGCCCGCTGCCTGCGCCGGCCGTTCGGGAGCGTCCGCCACGGCGCGCACCAGCCGCGAGCCCACGATCACCCCGTCGGCCCCCGCGTCGGCCGCCAGGCGCGCCTGCTCGGGGGTCGCGATGCCGAAGCCGAGCGCCACGGGCACCTCGGTGCTCGCCTTCGCCCGGGCCACTATCTCGGCGAAGCGATCCGAGAGCGCGGCTCGCTCGCCGGTGGTCCCCACCACCGACACCGCGTAGACGAACCCCTGGGCGCGCTCGCCGATGGCGGCCATCCGCGCGGGCGTGGTGGTGGGCGCCACCAGCGGCACCAGCGCGAGACCCTCCGCCCGGCATGCCGCCGCGATCTCCTCGCTCTCCTCCAGCGGCAGGTCGGGCACGATCAGCCCGCTTGCGCCCGTGCGCGCGAGGCGAGCGACGAACTCGCCCGCACCGGGCGCGAGCACCATGTTGGCGTAGCACATCAGCACCACCGGCACGCTCCGCGCGAGCGCCCGCGCCACCTCCAGCACGCCCGCCACGCTCGCCCCCGCGGCCAGCGCCCGGGTATCCGCCGCATGGATCACCGGGCCGTCGGCCAGAGGGTCCGAGTAGGGCACGCCCAGCTCGATCAGGTCAGCGCCCGCGGCCACGTATGCCTCGCCGATCGCCAGGGAGTCCTCCAGCGTGGGAAAGCCGCCCATCAGGTAGGGCATCAGCGCCGCCCGGCCGCGCGCGCCCGCGAACGCCGCGGCGATGCGCCGCACGCCGGTGTCCTGTGTCAGCGCGCCGGAGACCTCACTCATCGCCCAGCACCTCCGCGAGATCCTTGTCGCCCCGCCCTGAGAGGCACACCAGGTCGAGCGCTCCCTCACTCTGGGCCAGCGTCCAGGCGAGCGCGTGGGCGGTCTCGAGCGCGGGGATGATGCCCTCCAGGCGCGCCACCTCGCGAAACGCCGCCAGCGCCTGCGCGTCGGTCACCGCCACGTATCTCGCGCGCCCGCTGTCGCGCAGCTGCGCGTGCTGGGGGCCCGTGCCCGGGTAGTCCAGGCCCGCGGAGATCGAATGAGCCCGCAGGATCTGGCCCTCCTCGTCCTGCATCACCGCCGAGAGCGCCCCGTGCAGCACGCCCGCGCGACCGCCCACCGTCAGGGGAGCGCCATGATGGGGCGTGTCGATGCCCTCGCCCGCGGCCTCCACGCCGATCAGCTCCACCCGCTCGTCGGCGAGGAACGCGCCGAAGATGCCGATCGAGTTCGATCCCCCTCCCACGCACGCGATCACCCGCTCGGGCAGCCGGCCCTCGCGCTCGTGCAGCTGCGCGCGGGCCTCATTGCCGATCACGCTCTGAAGCTCGGCCACCAGCGCGGGATAGGGCGCGGGGCCGACCGCCGAGCCGATCACGTAGTGGGTGCCGGCCACGTTCTCCACCCAGTCGCGGATCGCGGCGGAGGTGGCCTCCTTGAGCGTCCTCGCGCCCGCCTGCACCGGCTGCACGGTGGCTCCGAGCAGCTTCATGCGCTGCACGTTGGGCCGCTGGCGGCGGGTGTCCTCGCTGCCCATGTAGACCACGCACCGAAGGCCCAGCAGCGCGCACGCCGTCGCCGTGGCCACCCCGTGCTGGCCCGCTCCGGTCTCGGCGATGATCCGCTCCTTGCCCATGCGCTTTGCCAGCAGCGCCTGGCCGAGCGCGTTGTTGAGCTTGTGCGAGCCCGTGTGGTTGAGGTCCTCGCGCTTGAGGTAGACGCTCCGGCCGAGCTTCTCCGAGAGCCGCCGCGCGCGATACAGCGGCGTGGGGCGCCCCACGAAGTCCCGCAACAGCCCCTCCAGCTCCGCGCGGTAGCCGGGATCCTCACGTGTGAGCAGCCAGGATCGCTCGAGCTCTTCCAGCGCCGGCATCAGCGTCTCGGGCACGTACTGGCCCCCGTAGCGGCCGAACCGGTGCGGGATCGCCGTCTCGCTTACGCTCACGCCGCGACCGCCCGCGTAGTGGCGACCGCGTCGAAGAACGCCCTCAGCCTGCCCTCGTCCTTGCGCCCGGGCGAGCGCTCGGTGCCGCTGGCGCTGTCCACGGCGAAGGGGTGCACCTGAGCGATCGCCTGCGTCACGTTCTCGGGGCCGAGGCCCCCGCTGAGGATCAGGGGAACGTGCGAGCGCCGCCCGCCGAGCAGGCCCCAGTCGAACGTCTCGCCGGTCCCGCCGCGCAGATCGCCTCGTCCGGGCGCCTTCGCGCGGGCGTCCGCGAGGTGGAAGTCGGTGTGGTAGCGCTCGAGCTCGCGCACGTTGCCCGCGCCGTCCACCTGGATCGCCTTGATCACCCGCGCTCCCGTGCGCCGGCCCACCTCCGCGCAGAACGCGGGCCCCTCGTCGCCGTGCAGCTGCA
>DATJVV010000200.1:0-5264 GCA_035501635.1 Solirubrobacteraceae bacterium
CGCCTTCCCCGCGCCCCGCGGTGCGGCCCGCCGCGCGGCCTCCCTCCCCAGCGAGCACAGCAGCAGCGGCCCGCCCAGCAGCACCCCGTAGCGCTCGATGTTGCTCCCCATCGCGCTGTGCGCCAGGAGCGTCCCCGCCAGCGCCAGCAGGTACACCACACCCCCCACCCGCAGCAGCCGATCTCCCCGGGGCACCCCCCACAGGAACGCCAGCGTCACCGCCGCGCTGGCCGCGAAGGAGCGCACCGGAAACGGCTCGAGGCCCCCTTCCGCGAACAGCAGCTCAAGCGGCCCCAGCACCAGCGCCACCGGCGCCCCCACCAGCGCCAGCGCCCCCGCCCGCCGCCGCGCGATCGCCTGACTGAGCGCCGCCAGCGCCAGCAGCAGCCCCGCCACCGGGCTCGCCGCCGCGCACACCCCCGCCAGCGCCGCCCCCGCCGCCCGCCGGCCCCGGGCCAGCGCGAACACGCACGCCACCCCGAAGGCGACCCCGAAGGCGAACGTCAGCCGCCCGCTCCACACGTCCCCCACCGCCGCCACCGCGAACAGGCACCCCCCCGCGGCGACCAGCCCCGCACCGGGGGTGTCTGGGTCGCGGTGGCTCTTTCCAAACCGGCGGCCCGCGCGCGCGCGCGGGCCCTCCGTTTCGAGAGCATCTCCTGCGCCGCCCGCCGTGCCGTAGAAGCGCCGGGTGAGGCTTTCGAAGAGCGCGATCGAGCACATCACCGCCAGCGCCGCCGCCACGCGCATGCCGATCAGCCAGGCCAGCGGCGCGAACAGCAGGCCGTAGCCGGGCATCGCGTGCCCGGCGTACCAGTGCTCGTCGAACACCGTGAAGCCTTCCCGCCCGAACAGCCCCACCCGGTAGGCCTGCGCGGCCAGATCGGCGGTGTGGGGGTTCACGATCAGCCACGCCGCCAGCAGCGTCCCGCCCAGCAGCGAAGCGGCCGGAGCCCGATGCGCTACCCCACCGGACCCCGACACGCTGCGTTCGTGTAAACCCGTGATCGGCCCGGAAGTAGCTGTTGGGCGCAATACTGCGTCGCGCGGCACGCGCAGATGATGACGGGCGAATGGATCACCCGGCTCGGCCGGACCTCGCGACTGGGCCTGGCCCTGGCGTCGCTGTGCGCCCTCGCGCTCGCGCTGGCGGGTTGCGGGGGCACGCGCTCCCCCGGGCCCATCTCCGCCCGGGAGCTCGCGGAAGCCCAGACCTTCCCCTACTTCCGCGTCTATTGGGCGGGCCCTCGCTTCGCGGGCTCCCCCCTGGTGGCCGCGGACGGGCGCAACGGCTACAACGGCAGCCTCGGCGACAGCGTCTACTACGGCGACTGCTCCCAGGCCGGCGGCCTCACCGGCGGGGGCGCCTGCACGCTGCCCCTGCAGGTCACCACCGTGATCTACAGGCTCCACGGCAACCGCGCCCTGGGCAGGCAGCACAACATCCTCATCCGGGGGGTGCCCACGGTGGTCTACGACGAAGGCCACTCCCTGGAGCTCTACACCGGCCACACCTCCATCGACATCTTCTCCGACACCTACCCCCACGCCATCGCCGCCGCGCAACGACTGCGCCCCCTCAACGCCCCCGGCTCCCCCACCGCGCCCCTGCCCCCGCCCGTGTTCTGCCCGGCGCTCTGGGGCCCCGAGGAAGCGGCCGTGGAACACGCCATGGCCCACCTCCCCGGCCACGCCTGCCAGCAGGCCGCCAGGGAGCTCCAGTTCGCCGAAGACCTGCGCACCAACCGCCGCTAGGCGGGCGATCCGGCTGGGTGGCGCGATCGGGCCAGGGGCATGATCCGGCCAGGTGGCGCGATCCGGCTGGTTGGCGGCGAGTCCCTTCAGGAGGCCGTCACGGGCGGGGCGAGCGGGCGGTCGAGCTCGCGCCGCAGGCTGAGGAAGGCCAGCGAGCCGATCAGGGCGGGCACCCACAGGGAGATCGCCCGGTAGGACACCACCGCCGCCAGCGCCACCGAGCCGGGGCGCACGCCGAACAGCAGCAGCATCCCGAACAGGCCCCCTTCCACCACCACGAGCCCCGCGGGAATCGGCAGGGAGTTGGCGAGCAGGCCCACCAGGTAGGCCATCGTGACCGCCCAGAAGGAGGGGCTCACGTGGAAGGCCAGCAGGCACGCGTACAGCACCGCCACGTCGAACAGCCAGTAGCCCACCGCCCCCAGCAGCCGCCACTCGCGCGCGCGGATCAGCACGAGCGCGTCGAAGATGCCGTCGCTCACGGCGGTGAGCGCCACGATCATGCGCCCCTGTGAGCTCGCCCGCCGGGCCACGGTGGCGCGCGCCCAGTAGGCCAGCGCGAGCGTCACCGCGATCGCCAGGGCGGCCGCCGCGGCTGGCAGCAGGGTGAGCAGCGGGTTCCGCGAGCCCGTCAGCAGGCCCACGTACATGGCCAGGCCCACGATCAGGGTGGCGAACACGCTCACGGCGCTGGTGAGCACGAAGATGAGCACCGACCGCCGGGCGATGCGCTCCACGGAGATGCCCCGCGTGCGCAGCACCCACGCGCCCAGCGCGATGCCCGCGAGGCCGCTCACCGACACCACCGAGTTCACCGCCAGCTCCGAGAGGGACAGCCGCGAGATCCAGCGCCGGGAGAGCATGCCGAACACCAGCGAGAACAGCACCACATAGCCCGCGCAGGAGAGCAGCTCGAAGGCGATCGCGCCCAGCACCCAGCCCGGCCGGGCGTCGGTCATGGCCTCCGCCGCCGAGCGCAGCCCCGGTACCGCCAGCAGCAGGGCCGCCACCAGCGCGAAGAAGATCGCCAGGCTGATGATGCTGTTGCGAAGCCGCCGCGACTGCACATCCATTTCCACCGACGCCGGCGAGGGCGGCTGCGACGCCGGTGAGGGCGCAACCGACGCCGGCGATGCCGTCTGTCCGGGCGTGTGGGTGTTGGCGGGCTCGGTCACTTCGCTTTAATCACATGATGGCCCACACGGGGGCTGGCGCCCGATGATGGTGGAGCAGTCGCCACGCGTGCTGGTGGTGGACGACGAGCCCGCCGTGCAGGGCGCGCTCGCGCGGGCGCTCACGCTCGAGCGCTACAAGGTCTCCCAGGCGATGGACGGCGAGCAGGCCCTGGAGCGGCTGCGCCGGGACCCCTACGAGGTGGTGATCCTCGACGTGACCATGCCCAAGCTCGACGGCCTGGAGGTGTGCCGGCGCCTGCGCGAGCAGGGCGACCGCACGCCCGTGCTGATGCTCACCGCCCGCGAGGGCGTGGACGACCGGGTGGCGGGACTGGACGCCGGGGCGGACGACTACCTGGTCAAGCCCTTCGCCCTGCGCGAGCTGCTGGCGCGGGTGCGCGCGCTGCTGCGCCGCGCCGGCGAGGAGGACGAGGGCGAGCAGGAGCGCTCGCTGTGCTTCGAGGACCTGCGCCTTGACCGCTTCTCCCACGAAGCCTGGCGGGGGGAGCGGCTGCTGGCGCTCACCCGCACGGAGTTCCTGCTGCTGGAGATGTTCCTGCGCCATCCCCGCCAGGTGCTCAGCCGCTCGGCGATCTTCGAAGGCGTGTGGGGCTATGACTTCGGCTCCACCTCCAACTCCCTGGGCGTGTACATCGGCTACCTGCGCCGCAAGACCGAGGCCGGCGGGGAGAGCCGGCTGGTGCACACGGTGCGCGGCGTGGGCTACGTGCTGCGGGGAGCGTCGTGAGCCTGCGCCGGCGCATCGCCCTGGCGTCGGCCTCCGCGGTGGCCATCGCGGTGGTGCTCGCCTCGGTGCTCACCTACCTGCTCGCCTCCAACGAGCTGCACAGCCAGGTGGACGAACAGCTGCGAAACCGGGTGGACAACCTGCGGTTGATCGAGCGCCACCCCGCGCGCCGCCACGACAACCGCCTGCTGGACGCCCTGCAGGGGCGCAGCTCCTCCAGCCAGCAGCTGTTCGAAAGCGGCCCCCAGACGCCGGGCAACGCCCTGCGCAACGTCCAGCCCCGGCCCAACCAGGTGCGCGGCTATCAGCAGCTGGTGGACGCGCGCGGCGCGGTGCTGTTCCGCTCGGGCGCCCGCCATCTCACGCTGCCGGTGGACGCCCGCACGCGGGCCCTGGCGAGCGGCAGGGGCGGGAGCTTCTTCCGGGACGCCACCGTCAACGGCCTGCCCCTGCGCATCCTCGCCGAGTACTTCGCGCCCGGCCGGGTGGTGCAGTTCGCCCAGCCGCTCACCGAAGTGGACGAACTGCTCAGCCACCTGCGGCTGATCCTCGCGGCGCTCGCCCTCGCGGGCATCGCCCTGGCGGCCCTCCTGGGCGGGTTGGTGGCGCGCGCGGCGGTGGCGCCCGTGAAGCGGCTCACGCGGGCCGCCGAGCACGTCACCGAGACCCAGGACCTCTCCCGGCGCATCGCACCCGCGGGCGAGGACGAGGTGGGGCGTCTGGCGGTGAGCTTCAACGCGATGCTCGACGCCCTCCAGCGCTCCATGCGCGCCCTCGACGCCTCCGTGGTGGCCCAGCGCCAGCTGGTGGCCGACGCCTCCCACGAGCTGCGCACCCCGATCACCAGCCTGCGCACCAACATCGAGATCCTCCAGCGGGCCCCTCACATGGAGGAGCGCGACCGCGAGCATCTGCTGGGGGAGGTGGTGGAGCAGATCGGGGAGCTCACGCTGCTGATGAACGACCTCATCGACCTCGCCCGCGGCGAGGAACAGCGGCCGAGCACCGAAGACGTGCGCCTGGATATGGTGGTGGCGGAGGTGCTCGAGCGCTTCCGCCGGGACTCCCCCGCCACCCGCTTTCACGAGGACCTGGAACCGGTGCTCGTCACCGGCGTGCAGGCCCGCCTGGAGCGCGCGGTGGCCAACCTCGTGGACAACGCCATCAAGTACTCGCCCCCCGGCGAGCTGGTGGAGGTGGAGCTCCACCGCGGCGAGCTCACGGTGCGCGACCATGGCCCCGGCATCCCGGCCGCGGACCTGAACCACGTGTTCGACCGCTTCTACCGCGGCGCCGAGGCCCGCGGGCGGCCCGGCTCGGGATTGGGCCTGGCGATCGTGCGCCAGGTGGCCCTCCAGCACGGCGGCGTGGTGAGCGCCGAGCGCGCTCCGGGGGGCGGCACCCTGATGCGGCTCACCCTGCCGGTTGCCGAGCCCCTGGAGGAGCCGCCACGGCCGACGCCGCCGACGCCACGCGCTCTGGACCTGGGCGTGAGTGCGTGAGCTCCTCGGAGCGCCCGATCGCCTCGGAGCGCCCGATCGCCTCGGAGCGCCCGTTCACGTCGGAGCGCCCGTTCACGCGCGGGC
>DATJVV010000201.1:0-3487 GCA_035501635.1 Solirubrobacteraceae bacterium
CCGCAACCTCGCCGAGGAGGGCCGCGTGGCCATCCGCAACGTCCGCCGCGACGTCATGGGCCACCTCCGCGAGCTCAAGTCCGCCGGCGAAGCCTCCTCCGACGACGAGCACCGCGCCGAGCTGGAGCTCCAGAAGCTCACCGACGCCCGCGTCTCCGACCTCGACGCCGCCCTCAAGGCCAAGGAAGCCGAGATCCTCGAGGTCTGAGGAGGCGGTCTGATGCAGGCCGGTGAGGAGGTGCCCGCCGCCGTGGGCCCCGCGGGTGAGAGCGCCCTGTACGTGGCCATCATCACCGACGGCAACGGCCGCTGGGCACGCGCCCGGGGCCTCAGCGCCAACGAGGGCCACGACGCGGGCGCCGACACCGTGAAGGCCCGCCTGCGCGACGCCGTGGATTTGGGCGTGCGGGAGCTCACCGTGTACTCCTTCTCCACCGAGAACTGGTCCCGTCCCGCCGAGGAGGTGGAGGGCCTCATGGCCATGTTCTCCCACCGCATCTCCGCCGAGACCCCCGAGCTGCACGAGGAAGGCGTGCGCATGCGCTTCATCGGCCGCCGCCAGGGCCTGCGGGAGGGCCTCGCCGAGCAGATGGACTGGGCCGAGCGCCTCACCGCCGCCAACCGCCGCATCACCCTCTTCGTGGCCTTCAACTACGGTGGCCGCGCCGAGATCCTCGACGCCGCCGCCCGCTTCCAGGGCGGCGGCGAGCGGGAGTTCCGCGCCTGCCTCTACGCCCCCGACATGCACGACCCCGACCTCATCATCCGCACCTCCGGCGAGCGCCGCCTCTCCAACTACCTGCTCTGGCAGTCCGCCTACTCCGAGCTCATCTTCCGCGACGAGCTCTGGCCGGACTTCTCCCGCGAGGCCCTGCGGGAGTGCCTGGCGGAGTTCTCCGCCCGCCGCAGGAGGTTCGGCGGCAGGTGAGGGACGGGGGGGAGCACATGGCCGGGCGCTCGGACCTCGCCGCACGGGTGCTGGCCGCCATCCCCGCCATCGCCCTCGCCCTGTTCCTGGTCATCGAGGGCGGCTCCGTCTACGCCCTCGGCCTGTTCGTGCTGGGCTGCTTGTGCATGCACGAGCTCTTCGCCATGTACTCCCACGCCCATCCCGCGCGCCTCGCCGGCTTCATCGCCCTCGCCGGCCTCATCCTCGCGGCCCTCTACGGGGGCCAGTTCCAGATCCTGCTCGCCGCCGCGGCCGCCCTGCCCCTCGTCTTCGGCCTCACCCTCCCGCAGCCCCGCCCCAGCGCCGCCGGCGTGGCGGTGACGGTGCTCGCCATCTACTGGATCGGCTTCGCCTTCGCCCACGCCATGCTCCTGCGCGAGCTCCCCCACGGGGAGGGCGTCGTGATCGACGTGCTCGTGGGCACCTTCCTCGCCGACACCGGCGCCTACCTGGCCGGCCATCTCTTCGGCCGCCGCCCCCTCGCCCCCCGCATCTCCCCCGGCAAGACCGTGGAGGGGCTGATCGGCGGCATGGCGTGCGCGATCGCCGCCGTGTGGTTCGCCAGCCGCTACCAGGACTGGATGCCCGGCTCCCACGCCCTCGTGCTCGGCCTCGCCATCGCCCTGCTGGGCCCCCTGGGGGACCTGTTCGAGTCCTTCCTCAAGCGCCAGGCCCGCGTGAAGGACTCCGGCGGCGTGTTCGGCGCCCACGGCGGCGCCCTCGATCGCCTGGACGCCCTCATGTTCACGGTGGTGGTCGCCTATTACGTTTGGTACGCCTATGTCCACTGACCGGCCCATGTCCGGCGAGCGCGCCCATGTCCACTGACCGGCCTCGCCGGCTGCTGGTGCTGGGCTCCACCGGCTCCATCGGCACCCAGGCCCTCGACGTGTGCTCGCGCTCGGAGGGCGAGTTCGAGCTCGTGGGCCTCTCCGCGGAGCGCTCCTGGCGGGAGCTCCTCGCCCAGGCCGCCGCCCACGGCGTGAGTCGGGTGGCCCTCGCCGACCCCCGGGCCGCCGCGCAGGCCGCCAGGGAGTGGCATGGGGGAGGGGCCCGGAATGGGGGAGGAGGCGGGAATGGGGGAGGAGGCGGCGCCGGGCGGAAGGGGCGAGGGGGCGCCGGGGAGCGAGCGGTGCTCAGCGGCCCGGAGGGGCTCGTGCGGCTGGTGGTGGAGTCAGAAGCTGACCTCGTGCTGAACGCCCTCGTGGGCTCCGCCGGCCTGGGCCCCACGGTGGCGGCCCTCACCGAGGGCATCCCGCTGGCGCTCGCCAACAAGGAGTCCCTGGTGGTGGGGGGCGAGCTGGTGAAGGCGCTGGCGGAGGCCACGAACGCGCCGATCGTGCCGGTGGACTCCGAGCACACGGCTCTGCACCAGCTCATCTCCGGCCAGCCCCACGGGGCGGTGGAGCGCCTGATCATCACCGCCTCCGGAGGCCCCTTTCGCGGGCGCACGCCGGCGCAGCTCACGCACGTCACCGTCGAGCAGGCGCTGGCCCACCCCACCTGGGCGATGGGGGGCAAGATCACGATCGACTCCGCCACCCTCATGAACAAGGGCCTGGAGCTGATGGAGGCCCACCACCTGTTCGACACCCCCTACGAGCGCATCCAGGTGGTGGTGCACCCCCAGTCGCTCATCCACGGCCTGGTGCAGCTCGCCGACGGCGCCATGCTCGCCCACCTGGGACCCCCGGACATGCGCATCGCCATCTCCTATGCCCTGCACGGCGCCCGCAGCGTGGAGCTGCCGATCGTGCCTTTGGACCTCGCCACGGTGGGCTCGCTCACGTTCGAGCCCGTGGACACCCACGCGTTCCCCTGCCTGCGCCTCGCCCGCGAGGCCGCGGTGGCGGGGGGCACCGCGCCGTGCGTGCTGAACGCCGCCAACGAGATCGCCGTGCACGCCTTTCTGGAGGGCAGGATCCCCTTCACGGCCATTCCCGAGCTGATCGACGCCACCCTCCAGCGCCTGCCGGGAGAGGCGGTGATGGACTTCGAGAGCCTCTACGAGGCCGACCATCGCGCCAGACTGGCGGCTCGGGAGCTGGTGGCTGCCACACTGGAGCGATGAGCTGGGCGCTCACCCTCCTTGGCATCATCGCCCTGATCATCCTGCACGAGCTCGGCCACTTCCTGGCGGCCAAGGCGGTGGGCATGCGCGTGGAGCGCTTCTCCCTGTTCTTCCCCCCCAAGCTCTTCGGGATCAAACGGGGGGAGACCGAGTACATGGTGGGCGCCCTGCCCCTCGGGGGCTACGTGAAGATCACGGGCATGAACCCCGAGGAGCTCGAGCGCATGGAAGCCGACGCCGAGCAGCCCCTGGACCCCGACATCGTCAGACGCGCCTACTACAACCAGGCCCCCTGGAGGCGCATCGTCGTGATCCTCGCGGGCCCCGCCGTGAACCTGCTGATCGCCTTCCTGCTCTTCTGGGCCATCCTCGCCACCGGCAGCCTCAACGGGGACATCACCCTCGCGAACCTCAACCCCTCGATCCTCACCCTCGCCCCCAGCACCTCCATCCACGCCGTCCAGCCC
>DATJVV010000202.1:0-2613 GCA_035501635.1 Solirubrobacteraceae bacterium
GTACGCCGCCATCAGCCCGTACTCGATCCCGTTGTGCACCATCTTCACGAAGTGCCCCGCCCCGTTTCCCCCGCAGTGCAGATACCCCTGCTCGGACGCCCTCACCGGCCCGCTCCGGCCCGGCGTGCGCTCCGCCGCCTCCACCCCCGGCGCGATCGACGCGAAGATCGGCTCCAGCCGCCCCACCACCTCCTCCTCCCCCCCGATCATCAGGCAGTACCCCCGCTCCAGCCCCCACACGCCCCCGCTCGTCCCGCAGTCCACGTGGTGGATCCCCCGCTCCCTCAGTTCCCCCGCGTGCCTGATGTCGTCGTGATAGTGCGTGTTCCCCCCGTCGATGATCACGTCCCCCGGCTCCATCGCCTCCGCCAGCTCCCCGATCGTCTCGTCCGTGATCTCTCCCGCCGGCACCATCACCCACGCCGCCCGCGGCCGCTCCAGCTTCGCCACGAACTCCTTCACCGAACTCGCCCCCACCGCGCCATCTCCCTCCAGCGCCCTCACCGCTTCGGCGCTCACGTCATACCCCACGCACCGGTGCCCGTCTCGCAGCAGCCGCCGCACGATGTTCGCCCCCATCCGCCCCAACCCCACCATTCCCAGCTGCATCGCCTTATCAGTGGCCATCTCCGCTCCTCTCGTCGGTTTGCATGGGTGGGTGTCCGATCGCATCGCCGCCCGCCGGCCCGGCGGGCCACCCGTCCGACGCCACGCTCGCGCCGCTCGCTACCTTGTACCGCAGTGACCCGGCGGAAGGTCGTGATCGTGGCGGTCCTCATCGAATGGATCACCGCCCGCGTCGGCGAGCCCCAGGATCAGGTCGTCGACGGCGACCTGCACAGCGTCGAGCGCCGCACCCCGCCATGACCTCGCCCCCCATCCGCCTGCTCCTCGCCGACGTCGACGGCACCCTCGTCACCCCCGCCAAGGAGCTCACCGATCAGGCCGTCGCCGCCGTCCGCGAGCTGAACCGCGCCGGTGTCCTGTTCGCCCTAACCAGCGGCCGCCCGCCCCGCGGCATGGCCATGCTCATCGACCCCCTCGACGTGAACACGCCCATCGCCGCCTTCAACGGCGGCCTCCTCGTCGACCGCCACATGAACACCCTCGCCCAGCACACCCTCCCCGAGCACGTCGTCGAACCCGTCATCCACCTCCTGCGCTCCGCCGGCCTGGACGCCTGGATCTACCGCGCCGCCAACTGGTACGTCCAGGATCCCAACGGCCCCCACGTCCACCGCGAGGCCGCCACCGTCCGCTTCCCACCCACCGTCCGCCCCGACTACACCGGCCTCACCGACGCCGTCGCCAAGATCGTCGGCGTCAGCGACGACCACCCAGCCGTCGCCCGCGCCGCCCGCGAGGCCCACGACCGCTTCGGCGATCACGTCTCCGCCGCCTGCTCCCAGCCCTATTACGTCGACGTCACCCACCCCCTCGCCAACAAGGGCTCCGTCGCCACCTACCTCGCCAAGCGCTACCGCCTCCCCGCCGAGCAGATCGCCACCATCGGCGACATGCCAAACGACGTCCTCATGTTCGCCCACTCCGGCCTCTCCATCGCCATGGCCAACGCCGACCCCCAGGTCCAGCGCGCCGCCCGCCGCGTCACCGCCGCCAACGACCAGGAGGGCTTCGCCCGGGCCGTCCGCCGCTTCATCCTGCCTCGCGCAGGCGGGCTTCCACCGCCCCAGCCGGCGTGAGCGCTCTCAGGGGAGCCCGCGAGGTGTCGTCCCGGTAGAGGTGCTCACGCGTCATCTCCAGCTCGTCGCTCAAACCCTTGCTCCACACCACCTGCGCCAGGTCCAGCTCCCCGTAGGCGAACCCCGCGTAGGAGCCCCGCAGGTACAGCCGCCACATCCGCACGAACCGCTCGTCGTACATCCTGCGCACCCGCTCCTCCGCCCGCTCGAACCGCTCGTACCACTCCTGCAGCGTCCGCGCGTAATGCCGCCGCAGGCTCTCGTAGTCCACCGCGTGGAAGTCCTCCCCCGGCAGCAGCTCCATCACCCCCGCCAGCGTCGGCAGCCGCCCTCCCGGGAAGATGTAGCGGTCGATCCACCCGTTCGTCGGCCGGTCCGTGAACTGCGTGATCGTGTGCAGCAGCGACACCCCGCCCTCGCGCAGCAGCCGCCCCACCGTCCCCATGTACGCCCGCTGGTTCCCCGCCCCCACGTGCTCGTACATCCCCACCGACACGATCCGGTCGAACCGTTCCCGCCCCCTCAGCTCCCCGTAGTGCGCCAGCTCCACGCTCACCAGCCCCTCCAGCCCCTCCGCGGCGATCCGCCCCCGCGTGTGCGCCAGCTGCTCCCGGCTCAGCGTGATCCCATGCGCCCGCACCCCGTGCTCCCGCCCCGCCCGGAGGATCAACTCCCCCCAGCCCGACCCGATGTCCAGCAGCCTCATCCCCGGCCTCAGCTGCAGCTTTCCCAGGATGTGCCTCACCTTCTGCTCCTGCGCCTGCTCCAGCGTGTCCTCCTCCCGGCGGAAGTACCCGCACGAGTACGTCATCGACCGGTCCAGCCACAGCCGGTAGAAGTCGTTGCCCAGGTCGTAGTGCCGCCGCACGTTCTCCCCCTGCCGCCCCCTGGAGTCCCGCAGCCTGCCCAC
>DATJVV010000203.1:0-2156 GCA_035501635.1 Solirubrobacteraceae bacterium
CGATCACCAGCGCCGGCACCACGAGGTGAAGCTCCCCCCGGGAGAGCACATCCACACACCCCTCGTGGTCGGCGTCGTCGCCGTCGGCCGCCGCGTAGAGAACGCCCGCGTCAACCAGGGCGAGGCTGCTCATCCCATTCCTCGGCGAGCAGTCCCTCCAGGTCCCGCCCCGTGCTCGCCCGCCCGCCACGGCCCACGCAGGCGAAGGGCAGCTGGCGCGAGGCTCCGGGCGTGAGCCCGAGGTGGATGCGCAATGCCTCCCGGGTCACCGCGGACGCCGAGGAGCGACGGCGATGGGCCTCCCGGCTGAGCGCGAGCGCGAGGTCGTCTGGCAGGGAGATGGTTGTGCGTTGCATACCTGCATACAGCATACATCGTACTCCAGTCGATCGAATCGGGTTGGGGGCGGCGCTCGTTCGCGTGTTGGATCTCCTTGCCCCTCGTTCCGACAGCCATCGCGGGGTGGGACGTGAAGGCTGCGCTCCCGCGGCCGCCCGCCGGGCAGGGCGGCGGCGCATCGCGAGCGGGGCGTATACCACGGTATACTCGGCCAATGGCAAAGGTCATGGTGTCGATGCCCGACGATCTTCTGAGCGAGGTCGATGCCCAGGCAAGTCGTCTTGGCACCTCCCGCAGCGCGGTGCTGCGAGAGTTCGCCGACTCGGCGTTGCGCAGGCGCCGCACGGATCGTGCGGCGGCCATGGACAGGCTCCTGCGAGAGCCCGCCGGGCATGGCGGCGCCGCCGCGGAGCGAGTCAAAGCCACGAGGCCATAACGTGGCCGTGCTGCTGTTGGATGCCAGCGTCATCCTCGCGGCATTCGATTCAGACGATGAGCTGCATCGACCATCCAGAGACCTCGTCGCGAATCCCGACGTCACGCTCGCCACGCTCGATCTCGCCCGTTACGAGGTGGCGAACGTGGCGGTTCGCGGCTGGCGCGAGCTCGCCCGTGTCGCTCCCCTCCTGGATGCCATCGATCGCATCTCCGAGGACGGCGGGGTCATGCCTTCCACCACCACCTTGCTCAGCCGAGCGGCGCAGCTCGCCGAGGACCACGCGATCTCCGTATACGACGCCGCCTACGTAGCCGCCGCTGACCAGAGCGGCGCTGTCCTGGTCAGCTGCGACATCCGCGATCTCGTGAGCAACGGCCTCGCGAGCAGTCCGGCGAACGTGGGTGGGCGGGACTCTCCTGGCGAATGAAGCGGCGGTGTGCTGGCATGAACGTGGAAGTCCTCGAACACCTATGCCGCCCGCGTCTCCCTCTCGGCTTGAGTCCCCGCTCCCGTGAGCGCGCGGCTGTACCCCTCCGCCAAGCGCGCCAGCGCCGCCTCCCACGTGCGCCCCGCCGTCGCCGCGAGTCCCGCGCTCGCCAGCCGCTCGCACAGCAGGGGCGAGGAGGCGAGCTCGAGCACCGCGTCGGCCAGCGCCTGGGGCTGGGCTTCGCACAGCAGCCCGCTCACCCGGTCCTCGATCAGCGACACCGGCCCTCCCTTCGCCACCGCGATCACAGGCAATCCGCTCGCCTGCGCCTCCAGGATCACCTGCCCGAACGTGTCCGTCTCACTGGGGAACAGGAACATGTCCGCCGCCGCGTATGCCCGCGGGAGCTCCGCTCCGCTGAGCCAGCCCAGGAACGTCGCCCGCTCTCCCAGCCGCTCCGCCAGCCCCTCCCGCTCCGGTCCCCCGCCCGCCAGCACCAGGTGCAGCCGCGGCTCCCGCTCGTGCGCCGCCAGGAACGCCTCCGCCAGCAGATCCGCACCCTTCTCCCGCGTGATCCTCCCCGCGTAAAGCACCACGATCGCCTTCTCCCCGAGCTCCACGCTTCCCCCCGGCGCCTCCCCGCACGGCGCCAGCCGCGCACCCCCACTCGCCGCCGCCGGCGGCCCGAACCGCTCCCCGTCCACCCCCCGGTCCCAGCGCATGATCCGCTCCCCCGCCACCCCCAGCTCCCTCAGCGCCTCGTCCGAGGCCGGACCGGGGGAGAGCACCACGTCGCACGCCCCGTAGAACATCCCCACCGTCGCCTCCATCGCCCCCGCCAGCCTCTCGTCGCCCGAGCGCACCCGCGTGTACGCGCTCAGCTCCGTGTGGTAGCTCCCGATCAACGGCAGCCCCAGCGCCCGTCCCAGCAGCGCCCCCGCCACCCCCACC
>DATJVV010000204.1:0-2238 GCA_035501635.1 Solirubrobacteraceae bacterium
AGGCGCATCATCGAGGTGAAGCGCTCGTTGGGGATGTCGGGGGCGTTGTTCATGGCGATCAAGCAGTTGGTGTTGGCGGGGTTGCCCACCACCAGCACCTTCACGTCGCCGGCGGCCACCGCGTTGAGGGCCTTGCCCTGGACGGTGAAGATCTCGCCGTTGGCGCCCAGCAGCTGGGCACGCTCCATGCCCTTGGTGCGGGGACGGGAGCCGACCAGCAGGGCCACGTTCACCCCGTCGAAGGCGTCGGCGGGATTGTCGTGCAGGTCCAGATCGGCCAGCAACGGGAAGGCGCAGTCCACAAGCTCCATCGCCACACCCTCGAGGGCGCCCATCGCCTGGGGTATCTCCAGCAGCTTCAGCCGCACGGGCTGGTCGGGCCCCAGAAGCTGACCGGAGGCGATGCGAAACACAAGGCTGTAGCCGATCTGGCCGGCTGCGCCCGTCACTGTCACACGTACTGGTTTGCTCACGATTTCATCTCCAGCTCGAGGTTTTCGGCGATTGAGGCGAGGAACTCCTGGGTGGTCTGCCAGCGCTGGTCGGCACCGACGAGCAGGGCGAGATCCTTGGTCATCTTGCCGCTTTCCACCGTGCGCACGCACACCCGCTCGAGGGTCTGAGCGAATCGCGTGACATCGGGCGTCTCGTCCATGCGCCCGCGGGCCTGCAGGCCGCGGGTCCAGGCGAAGATCGAGGCGATGGGGTTCGTGGAGGTGGGTTCGCCGCGCTGGTGCATGCGATAGTGGCGGGTGACGGTGCCGTGGGCGGCCTCGGCCTCCACGGTGCTGCCGTCGGCGCTCATGAGCACGCTGGTCATCAGCCCGAGCGAGCCGAAGCCCTGGGCGACGGTGTCGGATTGAACGTCGCCGTCGTAGTTCTTGCAGGCCCACACGTAGCCGCCCTCCCACTTCAGGCAGGCGGCGACCATGTCGTCGATGAGGCGGTGTTCGTAGGTGATGCCGGCGCGCTCGAATTCGGCCTTGAACTCCGTCTCGTAGACCTCGGCGAACAGATCCTTGAAGCGGCCGTCATAGGCTTTGAGGATGGTGTTCTTGGTGGACAGGTACACCGGGTAGCCGCGGTCCAGGCCGTAGCGCATGGAGGCGCGGGCGAAATCGCGGATGGAGTCGTCGAGGTTGTACATCGCCATCGCGATGCCCCTTCCGGGGAAGTCGTATACCTCCAGCTCCAGCGGCTCGCTCTCCTCGGCGGGTGTGTAGGTGAGGGTGAGCCTGCCGGGGCCGGGAATCACTGTGTCGGTGGCGCGGTACTGGTCGCCGAAGGCGTGACGGCCGATCACGATCGGCCTGGTCCAGCCGGGCACCAGTCGGGGGATGTTGGCGATCACGATGGGCTCCCGGAAGATGACGCCGCCGAGGATGTCGCGGATGGTGCCGTTGGGAGAGCGGTACATGCGTCGCAGGCCGAACTCCGCCACGCGGGCCTCGTCGGGGGTGATGGTGGCGCACTTCACGCCCACGCCGTGGCGCTTGATGGCCTCGGCGGCCTGGACGGTCACCTGATCGTCGCTGGCGTCGCGGCTCTCGATGCCCAGGTCGAAGTACTCGAGCCGCACGTCCAGGTGGGGCAGGATCAGCTGCTCCTTGATGAACGACCAGATGATGCGGGTCATCTCGTCGCCGTCGAGCTCCACCACGGGGTTGCGCACCTTGATCTTGGCCATGACGTCGTGGGTCCTTCGTGATGGGGGTGGTCGCGGGCCACGGGCCCTGGATGGCGCCCGGGAGTGGGCGGGCGATGCTATCGCGGCCGGGCGGGGAGCGCGGATGGCGGGCGAGCGCGCGGGGAGTACCCTGTTGGCGATGGCGACAGTGTCGAGGAGCAGGCATACGACCGACGCCCCGTGGCGGACGCACGCGGTCTTCAACCAGGCGCCCCCCCTGGAGGGACGGGACGTGTTCTCCGACAACGTGCCTCTGGTGGAGGCCACCGAGCGAGAGGGCGCGGCGTGGGTGCTCGAGCGGGCGGCGGCGCTCGGGAGGCTGATCGGCGAGGTGGGCGGGCCCCAGGAGGTGTGGGGGCGGCTGGCCAACGAGAACAGGCCGATCCTGCGGACCTTCGACCGCTACGGCCATCGCATCGACGAGGTGGAGTTCCACCCGGCATGGCATCAGCTGATGGCGATGGGGGTGGAGCACGAGCTGCACTCGCTGCCATGGACCAGCGGGGAGCCATGCGCGCACACCGCGCGGGCGGCCATGTACATGACGGCGA
>DATJVV010000205.1:0-3864 GCA_035501635.1 Solirubrobacteraceae bacterium
TTCAACGCTGGTGAGCGGCGCAGCGACGCCAGCAGATCCTCATGAGGCTCAGACAGGGCCTCGGCGGCGCGACCAAGGATCGCGTCGACCGTGCCCGAACTGATCCTGACACCGAACAGCTCTTCGCACAGCTCGACCGCATCGTCGCGGGACACACGGTTCCTGACCGAGAGCGTCGCCACGGCGGCTTGCAAGCGAGGGCCGAAGCAGCTGCGTGCGACCTGCTCGGGCAACCGGGCGCGGTTGCGCCTGCCGCAGCCGGGGCAACGCAGCCGCGCGCCAGACGATGCTCGACGACCTTCACGTTGATCGGTGGCAGCTCTCTTCGACCTGGTGGCGCGCCGGGTCGCCCACCGCGCGCTCATCATCCGAGAACAGGTGACCGCAACGGCAGCGCGCCGGCCGGTGCTCTATGACCTCATCCACCGCCCATGCCGGCAGCAACGGACGGCCGTGACCCTCATGCCCGAGCTGGGCACCCTGCTTGCGCCCAGACGAGTCCTTGCTGCGGACAGGCGCGCCGGGCGGATCGGAGCTCGGCGGCGCCGAAGAGTTCCGCGACGAACGACCCAGCCTGCGCTCGAGCTCGACGATCCGCTCATCCTGGCGCGCCACACGCTCCTCAAGCCGACGGATCTGCTCATCCATCCGCAACAACACCGCCACCACGACCTCGCGGCCCTGGTCGTAGATCGCCTCCGCCTCAGCACGCTCCACACCAACAGATTCGACACCGCCCGATCATGTCCCCCAACCCACTGAACGGTTACAAAAAACCCCGTATTAGCGGGACTTTTCGTCATGGGCCCGCCTGGACTCGAACCAGGGACCTACCGATTGCGAGACCACTCCGTCAGTAGCGTCGAGTCGTGCGAGCCGCGTTTGGCCGCGACGGCCGAGCAGCATCGTCTACTGCCGTGGCTGTTCGGCCAGCCACTCGTCGAGCATCGGGCGCGTGAAGCGGATGTGCCGGCCGACCCGATGGCAGGGCAGGCGGCCCGTCCGCACGGCCCCGTAGATCCAGCTCGTCTTGACGTTGAGATACCAGGCGGCCTGATCCGGGCGAAGCAGCCGGTCCTGCAGCCGTGGAGCCTCTGATGTTGTCGTTGCTTCCATGCGGGTATAGACCCCGAGGCGATCGAACCGGCCAACGGATTCTCTGCGGGACAAGCCGGTGCGAGTAGGGCCTGCGGAGACGCCCCGAAAGCAGCCCCGGCGACCGCCGGACGACCGCTGGGGAAATCTCTAGGGAAATCTACCCGCCCGTCTGCTAGCCCTGCTAGGGTGCGTTTCGTTTGGTTTGCAGGGGTTTCCGTGATGGGCCCGGCTGGACTCGAACCAGCGACCTACCGATTATGAGTCGGCAGCTCTAACCAACTGAGCTACGGGCCCTCGCGCGCCCGCCTTCCGGGCCGGGTACGCGACCCGTCAGACGCTACCAGCGAGATGTGGGATGCTCTCGCCCGCCCGGCCACCGGCCAACACCATCGCAAGGGAGGCAACATGCCAGAGCGCGCAGCCATCGTCACCGGTGCTTCCAGCGGCATCGGCTTCGCCATCGCCGACGTGCTCGGCCAGCAGGGCTATGCCATGACCCTCGCGGCCCGCCGCCCCGAGAAGCTCGAGGCCGCCGCCGCACAGCTCTCCGCCAAGGGCTATGAGTTGCAGGCGGTGCCCGCGAACGTCTCCGAGGAGCAGGACATCAAGCGGGTTGTGGACGCCCATCGCGACCGTTACGCCCGCCTGGACGTGCTCGTGAACAACGCCGGCGTCGGCGTCGGCGCCCCCGTGGGCGAGATCCAGACCAAGCGCCTTGACATGCAGCTGGACGTGAACCTCCGCTCCATCGTCCTCTTCTACCGCGAATCCATGCCCATGCTCAGGGACGCCGCCGCCGAGCACTCCAACGTGCTCGTCGTCAACACCTCCTCCATCTCCGGCAAGCGCGGCGAGGCCTGGCTGTCGGTGTACTCCGCCACCAAGCATGCCGTCGTCGGATGGACCGAAGCCATGAACAAGGAGCTCGGCGCAGAGGGCATCAAGTCCACCGCCCTCTGCCCCGCCTTCGTGGACACCCCCATGACCGATTTCGTCAAGGGCCACGTCAAGCCGGAGGACATGATCCGCCCCGAGGACATCGCCGAGGCCGTCCGCTATCTCCTGAAGGTCTCTTCCGCCTGCGTCATCCCGGAGATCATGTTCGTGCGTCCCGGCGACGCTCTGTAGGTGCGGCCCGGCCCTGCCCTGTAGGGTGTGCCGGCGATGAAGCTCGGCGTTCACATCGGCTACTGGGGCCTTGGCCTGTCCTCCGCCGATCAGCTGGCCATCGTCCAGGAGGCTGAGCGCCTCGGCTATGACTCCGTCTGGGCCGCCGAGGCATACGGCTCGGACGCCGCCACCGTGCTGGGCTGGCTCGCCGGCCAGACCTCGAAGATCCGCCTGGGCTCCGGCATCTTTCAGATGCCCGCCCGCTCCCCCGCCATGACCGCCATGACCGCCGCCACCATCGACCAGCTCTCCGACGGCCGCATGATCCTCGGCATCGGCTCCTCCGGCCCCCAGGTGGCCGAGGGCTGGCACGGCCAGCGCTTCGCCCGCCAGCTCGCCCGCACCCGCGACTACGTGGCCGTCGTCCGCAAGGCCCTCGCCCGCGAGCGCCTGGAGTTCCACGGCGACACCCTCCAGCTGCCCCTCCCCGACGGCCCCGGCAAGGCCCTCAAGCTCACCATCTCCCCCGTTCAGGACTCCATCCCCATCTACCTCGCCGCCATCGGCCCCAAGAACACCGCCCTCGCCGGCGAGATCGCCGACGGCTGGATCCCCACCCTCTTCTCCCCCGAGCACGTCTCCGAGCTCCGCCCCCTGCTCCAGGAGGGCGCCGCCCGCTCGGGCAAATCCCTGGAGAGCTTCGACATCGCCCCCACCGTCAACGTCTTCGTCACCGACGACCTCCAGTCCGCCCGCGACGCCATGCGCCCCTTCATCGCCCTCTACGTCGGCGGCATGGGCTCCCGCAAGCAGAACTTCTACAACCAGCTCGTCAGCCGCTACGGCTTCGAGGCCCAGGCCAAGACCATCCAGGACCTCTACCTGGAGGGCAAGCGCGAGCAGGCCATGGCCGCCATCCCCGACGCCCTCATCGACACCGTCTCCCTCTGCGGCCCCCCCGACGTGGTTCGCGAGCGCCTGGCCGTCTACCGCGACGCCGGCGTGGGCACCCTCGGCGTCACCCCCATCGCCTTCACCGCCCAGGACCGTCTCGCCCAGCTGCGCCTCGTGGCCGAGCTCGCCGCCTGACCCTCCCCCTCCCGCCGTCGCGATGGCGTCTCCCGCGTACCCGCCGGCCACCTCCCCGCCCCCCTCCTCGCCCCCGCCTCCCCCCTCTCGGCGGCTGCGCGTCCTGCTGGGCGCCTTCGGCGATCCCGGCCACGCCTTTCCCATGATCGCCCTCGGCCGCTCCCTGCGCGCCCGCGGCCATCACGTAACCCTCCAGACCTGGCGCCGCTGGCAACCCCACGTGCGGGCGGAGGGCCTGGATTTCGCCCCCGCCCCCGAGTATCACGTCTTCCCCCCCGGCGGCCCCCTCGGCGAGCCCCTCGACTTCTACGAGGCCGTCCTCCACGCCACCCAGGACACCCTCCCCCTGGTGGCCGAGCTGCGCCCCGACGTGGTCGTCGCCGACATCCTCACCCTCGCCCCCGCCCTCGCCGCCGAGCGCGCCGGTCTCCCCCACGCCACCCTCATCCCCCACGTCCACCCCGAGAGCGAGCCCCACTTCCCGATCTACTCCTTCGGCGCCCGCCTGCCCCGCACCCCCCTCGGACGCGCCTTCAGGCGCCGCGCCCAGCGCCCCGTGCGCAACGG